>NZ_PGUB01000011.1:0-71292 GCF_002924285.1 Aquimarina sp. I32.4
AATTTTGTTACCTCCTGATATTGTTAATTTTACGTTAAACATGTTTTTAGATTAAGTAATGAGAAACTTCAACATTCAGTATTCAGTATTCGATATTCATTCCCGACTTGATCAGGAATCTATCACGACACAGTGAGAAAACTTCGATATTCATTTTTACTTTTACATTTAGAATTTTGCGGTTTTACATTTATACATTAGTATTGAGTATTGAGAAACTTCAACATTCGGTGTTCAGTATTCAGTGTTCCTTACTTTTCTCGTTTACAAGTTTCCCAAAGATGGTGGAGTACTTGAGTAGGTTGTAGTAAACTATATGAACCGGTAAACTAACTAAAACTACAAGGCTCTACCTTTGCACTCCATCTCTTTGGTAGTGAATACACATTCACCAAACTCAACTTAAAATCTCAAATAAAAACACACCAATTATAGTTTGTTATCCCCGACTTGATCAGGAATCTATCACGACACAGTGAGAAAACTTCGATATTCATTTTAACTTTTACATTTTACATTTAGAATTTTGCGGTTTTACATTTATAGATGAGTATTGAGAAAACGTCGATATTCCTTTTTCACAATTCTCATTACTCAGCTGTTTATGTCCAATTTTGGGTCAACATGTCTCAAATTTGGGAGGTCTATATAATGTGATGGACCGATTTTACCTTCCGTTGGGTCTATTTGATGAAAATTTAGACTCAGGAGTCCCAATTTTGGGTCTATAAAGTCCAACGATGGGTGTCTATAGTCCAAAATTGGGTGGTTCTTCTCTAATTTTGAGACCTCAAAGTCTAATTTTGGGACTCCTGAGTCTAACGGAACGTCTTTTTGGTCCAACAGAGCGTCTTTTTTACCCAATCGCTGTTTTTTGATCAAAAATTGGGGCACCTACTACTCTTCTTCTTCTTCGGGGGTTGTTTTGGGAGTACTCTTGGTACGATTAAAAAACTGTTTGAGTTCTGCTACTTTTTCTGTAAACCCAGCTTTGCCCGCTCCTTTGCTATATTGTGAGTATGAATAATCATTAAGCGCATCCTGGTAGTTATCATAATCATGTAGGATTTTGGTACTTTCTAGGCGGTATGCCAAACTCTCTAATCTACCCAACAGGTTTTCTGCAAATACACGAGCTTGGTAGTCGGTTTCAAATTCTTGCCAGTCTACATCGGGAGAACTTAGTGAATCGCTATGCTGTCTGTAATCCCACACCTTGTTTACAAATAATTTGTTGGTCTCATTAATAGCCTTATAGCTACTACGCTCTTTTTCTGTCAATGCCGCCAGTTTGCTTGCAAAAATGGTTTCTAATTGCCCCACCAGTGCCGTCGCCTGGTCTCGCTCTTCCTGTGTCAACAGGTCTTGAATAATATCTCTCATATTGTGGTTTTTATTAATTAGTAGTGAGAATTGAGTAGTGAGTATTGAGAAACTTCAACATTCGGTGTTCAGTATTCGATATTCAAAAACTCGTTTTCACTTTAGAATTTTACATTTATAAATCTTTATTCAGTGTTCCTTTGTCATTCCCAACTTGATTGGGAATCCATCACGACGCAATGAGAAACTTCAACATTCAGTGTTCAGTATTCGATATTCATTTTTACTTTTACATTTTACATTTTACATTTAGAATTTTGCGGTTTTACACTTCTAAACACTTTGATAGTTTACACTCTTATGCCGTTGCTGTCTTGTAAAAAACCCAAAAGAAAATCCCACTGATTTTGTATACTCTAGCTTTGCAGGGTAACATTATATACAATAGGGGCTTCCAGAGTTTTCATAATATCGATAGTACGATAGAGTTTGGTTTTTGAGACCCCTAATCTGTGTGCAAATGTTTCTGGTGCTCCTGTCGCCCGTAAGCGGATCAGCTGATCCATACGCTCTATAGTCTTGATCTGTTTGATAATCACATTCATGTTTTTTTTACCGTTTTTTTATTACTCATGTATTGGGGTGGGTTCTTGCACCTATGACGGTTGTATTATTGGGTGTTTTCTTTTATTCTTTCTTTAATCTTTTGCTGTACACTATCTAGGATATGATAGATTGTAATCACATTTTTGTTTTTGATTTTTACTTTGGGGTTTACTACAGAGAGTACCTCGTCTACAATTTTTTGTGGGGCTTTGGTGCGTATGGTGACTTTGTGGGCAACTAGCGCCTTTTCTTCTGGGGGTAATTGGTTATAGGGTGTAAAAAGCATAAGCAGGGAGTTTATGGTGGATTATTATGGTGTGCGCTATTCTTGATACACTACCAATTATGGGGTATTGGGGCTACACAAACCATTTTTGGGGGTAAGCAGTAAGATATTGCGTGCTTTATAGATCAATTGTACTGCATCATCACTAGAGGTACCTTTGGTATATAGCTTATTGATCCAATCATACAGTATCATCTCATAGGGAGCATGATGTACCAGATTATACATAAATAAATCCATATTAAGGTGTAACATTTGTAAGACATCAGACATAAACTGATGTTTATTATTATATTCTAAACACTCCATGTTGGCTAATTTTTTGTGGAGTCAAATATAGAGGAGAGAATTGCATTGATGCAAAAGAGATATCTCTTGATTTATAAATTTAGACTCATAAATGTTTATTAACAACACTAGAAAAACTAAAAATTCAATTTGTTTTTATCACCTTTATATTATGTAAAAGAAAGTCTTTTATAGGTATTAAAATTTAACTGAATTAACAACACTTATACTTTGATGTCATTTTATTATTGTATGCCTCATAATAACAAAAGAAACCTACTTTTAGTTTTTCTTTTTTATACATTTATTACATTCAATATAACTAGTCAAGAATTTAAAGAGAATGATTCCCTAGAAAAATATTCTTATGTTCAATTAGAAAATTTGTTTTATCTAAATGAAGATAATCCAGCATTAGCTGAAGAATATGTTGATTATTATTTAAAAAAAGCAAAAAAAGCAAAAGACAGTATTAAAATAGCGGAGGCATTTTATATGTTTAGTACTACAAAAAAGAATGAAAATCCTATTTCTATTATAGATAGTATTATCAAGTTTACTAAGAACAGTAATCATTTTGAGTACCCCGCAAAAGCTTATTCATTAAAAGGAATACTGTTATATAAATTAGGAAAACATAAAGAAGCTCTTGATGTTTATCTGCTTGCATATGATCATGCAATTAAAAATGGAAATATTGAACAAAAATCTGAGATTAGTTTCAAAATAGGTATTCTGAAAAATGACTTAGGAGATTATAAAGAAGCTTTAAAATCATTTAAATCTTATTACAATTATATTCAAGAATATTATAAAAATGATAGTTTACATTATAAGAAGCATGTAAAAATCCTTTTTGCTATTGCTGACGGATATAATAGGCTAAGAAAGCATGACTCTGCTAGTTTTATATTGAATAGAGCATTTCAATTATCTAAAGGATCTAAGAATAGTTCGTATAATCCTTATTTAACAGCAATGTCTGGAATAACTTATTACTACATGAAAGATTATCAAAAAAGTAGAGATAGTATATTTAAGTCATTATCAGGTTTAAAAAAAATAGGAGACTTTGGTAATGTATCCACGTCACATTTATATCTTGGTAAAGGATACTATGATCAAAAGAAAAGTTATCAAGCTTTGATTCATTTTAGTAAGGTAGATTCTATTTTTAAAGGAAAAGGATTGGTTTACCCAGAAATGAGAGAGGTTTATGAAATATTTATCGATTATTATAAATCTAAAGATGATAGAGAAAAGCAACTATATTATCTTGAAAGTCTAGTTAAAATAGATAGTACTTTAAATAATGATTATAGATATTTATCTAAAAAAATTGAGAAGAAATATAATACATCTGAATTATTGATTGAAAAACAAAACCTTATTACTTACATAAAAAATAAGAGAGAGAAATCAACTTTTTGGATTATCTTTTTAAGTGTTTTTTTATTAATAGTTACGTCTTTAACTTATAACTATTATTGGAAACAGAAAAAATTAAAGAGAAAAATTGATCAGTACCTTAATAGAGAAAAGGAAATAAAAAATCAAATTCCAAGTAAAAAAAAACAGGGAAAAAGTATTAATTTATCTGATAAGGTTGTCGAAGAAATCAGAAAAAACTTGAAGAATTTTGAGAATAACAATCAATTCTTGAATAAAAATTTAACACAAAAGGATGTTGCAAATCTTATAGAAACTAATTCAACCTACTTATCAAAAATAGTTAATCAATTTGAAGGTAAAAACTTTGCTGTTTATATAAATGATTTAAGAATTGATTATGCAATTGAAGAAATAAAAAATAATTCTAAGATTAGAAAATACTCTATAAAACATATTGCTGAAGAAGTAGGGTTTAATAATGCTGAATCTTTTTCAAAAGCTTTTTACAGAAAAACCGGATTATATCCTTCATTTTTTATAAAAAACATAACTAATTTAAAAAGAAGTAATTAAGATAAAAATTCCAATAAATTTATAAATATAGACTATTACTTGAGATTAGTTTAGGTCGGATTATAAACTTAGTAATATATTTATGTCACAATTATTTTTATTGATATCTTTTATAAAAAGTCAAAACCTAACAAGTACTATAATAAGATCAAGAATCGTTACTAATAATACTAAAGTTAATTAGTAAACCTAACGCAATTCTCTTACTTTGCAAAGAATATGGTGTACGATATTTAAAGCTTTAAGAGTATTATAATTAGGTTTATTATAATAATTCATATGAAAACTAACTTTTTAATTTGTATTTATTTGCTAGGTATTGGTTACTTAAATCGTAATATCATTTTGCCAAAATTATCACCTGATACTATAGTAGACACGTATCATGGTCACCAAATAGAGGATTCCTACCGAAAAATTGAAAATTTAGATGACCCTGAAGTAAAAAAATGGCTAGAAGCCCAAGAAAACTATACAAGAAATGAACTTAATAAAATCTCTAAAAGAGGTTATTTAATTGATAAACAAAGAGATTTTGATGCAAGAAATGTAATTTCTGTCTCAGATTTATATATAACTAAAGAGGATGATTATTTTTATATTAAGAGTAATGTAAAAGATGGTAACGCAAAACTATTTTATAAAAAAGGGATAAAGGGGCAAGAAACACTACTATTTGACGTAGAACTTTTCAGACCTAATGGGGAATACATTATTAATTATAGTAAGCCCAGCTGGGATGGATCAAAGGTTGTAATAGGCTTAACAAAAAACGATGAGGAAATTTCAGAGCTGTTTGTTATTGATGTTCATTCCAAAAAGATATCACAACCTATTACTAAAAACTCTTGGCCGTCCGCTATAGGTGGAATACAATGGTTGCCCGATAATTCTGGATTTACATATGTTCATTTGCCAATCACTGATAATAAGTCAAATAAATTTTTGTTAAATACAAAATCCGTTCTTCATTTATTTAATGATGATCCAAAACATACGATAGAACTATTATCAAAGAATAATAACCCTAAGCTAAAAATCCTTAAAGAGGATTTTCCTGTAGTATCTATTTTAGATAATACAGATCAATATATATTTGGTGAAATTAGAGGTGCTTCTCCTTATGCAGACACATATTATTCTCAAGACAAATTCAAAAATTTATTTTGGAAATCATTATTTACCAAAGATGAAAAAATTAAGAAATTTAGAGTAGTTCATGACAGTATTATTTATTTAACGGCTAATAATGCATCAAATTTTGAAATCAGAAAAACTTCTATTCTAAATCCAGATTTTAAAAATCCAATTACAATAGTTAAAGAATTACCAGAATCGGTTATAAAAGATTTTGTATTGACCTCAAAAGGTCTTTTCTTTAGTACTACCACCAATGGAGTCGTGGCTGATCTTTATCGTAAAGATCATAATGGGTTAACAAAAATTAAATTACCAAAAGTATTCGGATCAATTAATTTGTCTGCAAAAAGTAAAGAGCATGATGATCTTTGGATAACTACAAAGGGGTGGATGAATGGTGCTACAAGATATAGATTTGACCATAATTCTAATTTGTTAATTGAAGAAAACATAACACCCAAAGCTGATTTCCCAGAGTTTAACGATTTAATCGTTGAAGAACTTTTAGTCAAATCTCACGACGGAGAAGATATACCCTTATCTCTAGTATATAAAAAAGGAATTAAAAAGGACGGTAGTAATCCAGTTATGCTAAGAGGATATGGATCGTATGGGTTTTCAATGTTTCCGTACTTTTCACCAAGTATTCTTACATGGGTCTTAGAAGGAGGTATCTTTGCTACGCCCCATGTTCGTGGTGGTGGAGAAAAAGGAGAGAATTGGCATTTAGGCGGATATAAAACTACCAAACCCAATACATGGAAAGACCTAATTTCTTGTACTGAATATTTGATATATAAAAAATACTCGTCAGCAAACAAAACTGTTATTTGGAGTGCCAGTGCGGGTGGTATTCTTATTGGCAGGGCGTTAACAGAAAGACCTGATTTATTTGCTGTCGCAATAATCGAATCAGGATCAATGAATATGATTCGATCAGAAATTCAACCAAATGGTGCTAATAACATCAAAGAATTTGGAACTGTAAAAATTAAAGAAGAGTTTGAAGCCTTATTAGAAATGGATGCATATCATCATATAAAAAATGGGGTATCATATCCTGCTACTTTAATTACAACAGGCTTGAACGATCCGAGAGTTGTTGCATGGGATCCTGCAAAATTTGCAGTAAAACTTCAAGCAGCAAATTCCTCTCAAAACCCTATTTTATTTTCTGTAGATATGAAAGGAGGACATGGTTTTGACACGTCCAAAGCTAATGCTTATAAAAAGAGAGCTGATGTTTTATCTTTCGCCCTATGGCAAACAGGGCATCCTGAGTATCAACCTAAAGAGTAATATAAGATAGTCAACGCTTATAGTACATTATTTATGATAAAATAGTTTTTTTAAAACAGAAGCAAATAAGATAATTATTGGTTTTATAATTTTGATCAGACAATATCATATATTGTCTAATGGGTGTGTTTCAGAAAAGAACCTTTTTAAAAGTGTCACTGATATTTTATCTATAATATTTTAAGAAACGTGACACCTAGATCAAGCCATGAAGTAAGTGTACTTATAAGTAAAACTCACTGTTTTGTTTACAATTAAAAATTGTTATCAGTCTATGAAAAACGTATTCCTCTTTTTATTCTTTTGCAGCTCCTTCTTGGGGTATACTCAGGAAATCAAAAAGCAACTTCTCACTAAAAAAGAACTTAAAAATTGGTATCATAAAGACATAATTAAAGATACTATTTCTGGCACAACTTTAGTCGATCGTTTCAGAGATTACGAAAATTTAAAGAACCCAACTACTCTCAATTGGTTAAAAAATCAATCCAAAATATCTCAATCATTTTTGGATTCGATCCCAAGAATCGATACACTCATAAAGTATCAACAAATAAATAATGAAATCCTTAAAAGTGATCTAAATCACTTGAAAATCTATAAAAAAAGAACTTTTTATACAAAACAAGATGTTGAGTCTAACCATACATCTCTCTATTGTATAGAAAACAAAAGGTCAGTAAAAATCTTTAATACTAAAGAATATAACCCTGAAGATAATTACATATATTCCATAACAGATGTTCAACCATCCTGGGATTGCTCAAAAATTGCTATTTGTTTATCATATAAGGGAAGAGAAACTTCGGATCTAATAGTATATGATTTAAAAACCAAAAATTACCAACAAACTAATATACGATCTGTAAAACCATCAATAGGTGGTATTAATTGGTTACCCGATAATTCTGGATTTTTATATACATGGGTCGATCCCGAAAAACAAAATACTAATCAAAATAATCTACTTTCTAAAGTTAAAATTTATAATCTAAACAGTCATATATCAACTGATTATTTTTCAAAATATGCTGTACAAGAGATTTCAATTCAAAACGAAGATTTCCCAATTATCTATATTGATCATCCAGAAGATAATTATTTAATTGGAACAGTCTCTAGTTCTTCTCCATATTTTGATTCTTATTATAAACCTATAAAAAATTGGAAAAATCCAGATATATTATGGAAACCCTTATTTAATAAATCAGAAAAAATAAAATTATATTATCAAGATCAAGATAGTATTGTTTATCTAACTTCTAAAAATTCTCCCCATTTTAAAATATGCAAAACAAGTATTAAGAATCCCGATTTTGAAAACCCAAAGGTTATTGCAAAGGAAAAAGAAAATGAAATTATTAAAAGCTTTGTACTAACTAAACAAGGTATTTTCTATTACACCCAAACTAATGGAGTAATTAGTAAATTATACAAGGTGTCTAACGGAAATGAAAAAGAGATAAAACTACCTTTCTCTACAGGAAAAATAAATTTGTTTTCTTTTGGTTCAAATGACAACTATTTATCAGCAACACTTCAAGGATGGCTTAACAAGCCTATGAGATATACTTTTGATGTAATCAATCAAAGACTCGTTGAGGATGCGTCGTTATCCATTTTGTTTTCTAATAACGAAAAAACACAATTATCTAAAAACTTAATTATAGAAGAGATAGAAGTAACATCTTGGGATGGAAAAAAAATTCCTTTATCTCTAATATATAATAAAGAAACTCCCCGAAATGGAACTACGCCAGTAATCATGAGAGCATATGGAGCGTATGGAGCAATCATGCCTCCAATTTTTCATTATGGTTTTTTGTTACCAGCTCTAGAAGGTGGTATTTATGCAGTTGCCCATGTAAGAGGAGGAGGGGAAAAAGGAGAAAATTGGTATCAAGGAGGGTTTAAATCTACCAAATCAAATTCATGGAAAGATTTTATCTCTTGCTCCGAATATTTAATTAAAAACAAGTATACATCCAAGAAAAAAATTGCGATATGGAGTGGCAGTGCAGGTGGAATAGTTATAGGTAAAACCTTTATTGAAAGACCAGATTTATATGGTGCCTGTATAATAGATAATGGGATTTTAAATCCTATAAGATCTGAAAACGGTGTCAATGGTGCTGATTTAGCTAAAGAATTTGGATCAATAAAAAATTCTAACGAGTTTAAAGCTTTGTTAGAGATGGATTCATATCACAGTATTAAAGAAAAGGAACACTATCCCGCAGTACTTTTAAGAATGGGGTTAAATGATTCTAGAGTCGCTCCATGGCAATCTATAAAATTTGGTGCCAAATTGCAACTTGCATCGAGTTCAAATAACCCAATTTTAATTTATCCAGATTTTAATTCAGGACATGGAGTAATAGGCAGTTTTCAAATAAAAAAATATACAGATATAGCTAATGCAATTGCTTTCGCCTTTTGGCAAACAGGGCATCCTGAGTATCAACCTAAAGAATAAAACACAATCCATTCTTTAAGAAATAAAAGTAAATATGCCAACCATAAAACTTAAGGTGTTTAATTTGAGATCAATGATCCTTATAAAAAAGAATACAGTATGGGTTCGTTTTTCCTTATTTCTGTTTTGTACAATACACCTTATCGCACAAGAAACATCGTTTCAATTTGAACAAGGTAAGGATATCCAGATCAAAGGAGTTGAAAAACATTTATATAAAACCACCTTGCATAAAGGTGAATTACTACAATTGCATCTACTACAAAAAAATGTAGATCTGCAAATCATAGCTTTCTCACCCAATAACGATACCCTACAACGATTTGACGCTCCTAATGGAAAAAACGGATTGGAAATCGTTGAATTACCTATAAAAAAAAGTGGTATATATCATTTTGAAGTTAGCCCACTTCTTCCTAAAAGATTTACAGGTGCTACCAGACAAAAATATATTGACAACATTGATGGTAGTTATCTTGTTTCAAAATATAAAATATATTCACAAAAAGAACATATTCAATTACAAAACAGAAGAAAGGTTAGGAAAGATAGTGTGATCTCATGGATCAAGAATACATCAATCCCTTTACAAAGTGTAAAAGCAACAACTGGTCTTACTGATCTTATGGGTTTAAAGCCTATTTTAAAAGATGTACAGGTTGTCGGTCTGGGAGAAACCAGTCATGGTAGTAAAGAAATTTTCCAGATGAAACACAGGATGCTAGAGTTTTTGGTTAAAGAAATGGGATTTACCATTTTTGCTATAGAAGCGAGTCATATAGGGTGTGAGCCAATCAATAACTATGTATTACATGGTAAAGGAACAAGCAGAGAGGCATTAACAGCTCAAGGTTTTTGGATTTGGAATACCGAGGAGGTACTAGAGATGATCGAATGGATGAGAAACTATAATCTATCAGTTCCTGAACATAAAAAAGTGAAATTTATTGGGATTGACACTCAGATAGTGGCATTAGATTTGGCTTATGAAAGAGTGGATAATTTTGTTGAAAAAACGAATGATAATGGATTGCTTAAGGTAAAAGTAGATTCTTTATTTCATAAATTAAAAAATAAGCCTGATAGGAAGGATATGTCTTCGCAAAGACAAGAATTATATACGGTATTATCTTATCTAATTGTTAATGAAATTAAACTAATTCATCAAACATCAAAACAAGAATATGATCAAATTATTACAGATTTAAGAAAAATCATACAAGGAGTAGAAGTTGCAGATCGTGGTTATAAAAAAACTTTTGATTTTAATGTTCGCGACGAATATATGGCGCAAACTGTTATAGATGTTTTGCAACGTGAAAAACCAGGAGTCAAAATGGTACTTTGGGCTCATAATACTCATATCTCAAAAAATATAGAAACAAAAGTAAATGGTAAAACTAGACCTCTGGGTAGTATCTTAAAAGAATATATTACAGAAAAATACTATGCTATTGGTTTTTCTACCAATCAGGGAAGTTTTAGGGCTATGAATTATAATGCTAAAGAAAAAAGATATGATAAAAACGCAGCTTTCACCCTTCCTCCAGCCAAAGAAGGAAGCTTAGACTGGTATTTTGCTCAGGGCAATAAAGATATTTTCTTTATCGATTTTGTTAAATCATTGCTATCCAAAACAATCACTACTTTTTTGGGTCAAGAAAGAAAAGCATATCGAGGAGGAGCCAGTTGGAGCCTTGATTATGGCATACTACCAGCTTTTGATATATCACCAGGTAAAAATTTTGATGGTATGATCTTTATCAAAGAAACATCTCATTCTATACTTACGCCTGCTGGTGAAAAGGAAATAGAAAAGAGGGTTCAAAATAATACCCATTAATTTAGGGACAATCATTGATCAAGTGACAAGTATGATATCTCACATACTACATTCTTCTGTACTATGCTATATATTTATAATAGTAGGCTATACGGCAGTTTCTCAAGAAAAAATAAAAGATAGCCTTGTTATAGATATATAGAACCAAAAAGGGCTTCAAAATCTAATTTTTTATTAAATTGAGCCTTATAAATATTTATAATTTACCAAAACCAATGCTCTATTGATACATCCCAATCTAATAGAATATATAAGAAGATATATTGATCTTTCTGATACAGAATTCAAGCTATTCTATTCCTTTTTACAACCAAGACTATTAAAGAAAAAGGAATTTCTGCTTATTCCTAATAAAATATGTAAATCAAGATATTATATCACCAAAGGTTGTTTACGTCTGTATTATATAGACCCAAAAGGAAATGAGCAAATCATTCATTTTGGGATTGACAATTGGTGGATCACTGATTATGAAAGCCTGATTAACAAAACTCCTTCTAAATTATATATACAAGCAACAGAAAACACAGAAGTACTAGAACTACATCAAAATGCTTTTGAAGAGTTATGCCATAAACTACCTAAGACAGAACGTTTTTTTAGAATTATAATGGAAAAAACATTTATCGCCTCTCAAAGAAGGTTAGAGTATATGTTTAGTCTTACAGGAGAAGAATTATACACTTCATTTATATCGGCCAATCCAGAGTTTTCTCAACGAGTACCCCAATACATGATCGCTTCTCTATTAGGTATGACCCCTGAGTTTATAAGCAAAATTAGAGCAAAGAAGAAGTAATACCTATCTTACTTAATCATTTTTTACACTCTTTATCAAAATAACATGCATTATTTTGATAGATAAGACGATCACAATCCAGAGGTTCTTGTATATTTGCGCCCGCATTAAAATTTTTATGTGAAATTCTGAAAAAAATGTACGCCTATATGGTAACATTA
Source organism: Aquimarina sp. I32.4 (assembly GCF_002924285.1). Taxonomy (NCBI): domain Bacteria; kingdom Pseudomonadati; phylum Bacteroidota; class Flavobacteriia; order Flavobacteriales; family Flavobacteriaceae; genus Aquimarina; species Aquimarina sp. I32.4. The sequence goes on from NZ_PGUB01000011.1 coordinate 12,187, forward strand.
TTATTCTATATGACACATAAGTATACTAATCAATTTGCAAAAAATGAAATTCAAATTATTCTTTTTATTTATAAGTACACTAATCCTTTCTTGTGCTTCTGTAAAGAAAAAAATAGAGCCTATCGTTTTTACTAGTAAGCCTAATGGAATTACTAAAGAATATGATAAAGATGGAACACTCAAGTTTGAATGGAATTACACAAATAATATCTTACATGGTATATCTACAGAATACCACCCAAACAAGACATTCTCAAAATGGAATTATAAAGATGGTGAATTGATTTCAGGAAAAGCTTATTATAGCTGTGGTACACTAATGGAGGAATATACTTTTCTGAATGGAAAAAGAGAAGGTTTTGCATACAGATACTACCAAACAGGAGAAAAAGAAACTGCTTGGCTTTTTAAAAATGATATCCTCGTAAGCGGAAAAGGATTCTACCCTACTGGAGAGAAAAAAATTGATTTTAGCTATGTAAACGGAATCCCAGAGGGTATTGCAAAAGAGTATTATAAAAGCGGTGCTATAAAAATGGAATGGAGCTATAGTAATGGAATTCTAAATGGTGTGACAAAAGAATATTTTGATAACGGAAGATTAAAATATACCTGGAATTATAGAGAAGGAAAGGTTTTGTAAATCTATCCTCCTAAAAAGACAGCTCTATAAATCTATTTAGCATAGTATAAAAGCTAAGAAATGAACTGTGTAAAAAACAAAATCGAACTTGAAGAAAAGGGATATTCTATTCTAAACAATCTATATTCTATTGAGGAAATAAGTGAAATTCTAAGCTGTATAAAAAATGTAGCACAAGACAGGGATTCGTTTATGAAAACAGGAGATTTATATGCTATAAGGCAACTAATTAAGAACATCCCTGAACTAAAAACACATCTTTTCAATAAAAAGATAACTCAATTAATTTCTAATCTCTCACAATCAGAATATTTCTTAACCAAAGCCATTTATTTTGATAAGCCAAGTACATCAAATTGGTTTGTACCTTATCATCAAGATCTAAGCATTTCTGTTGAAAATAAATCTGAAACAGAAAATTATACCAATTGGACTTATAAAAAAGGGCAATATGGAGTACAACCACCCATCAAAATTTTACAAAACACGATTACCATAAGAATTCATTTGGATGACACCAATAAAAACAATGGCGCTCTAAAAGTTATTCCAAAATCTCATGCAAGAGGAATCATAAACATAGCAACAAAGGATTACTCTACCGATAATGAAGATATCTGCGAAGTCAAAAAAGGAGGTGTAATGTTAATGAAACCTTTGCTCTTGCACGCCTCAAACAGAACTACCAATAATATACAAAGAAGGGTTATACATCTAGAGTTTTGTGACCAAGAGCTAGCAAAACCTTTAAAATGGCTGGAATATTATAATTCAAATTAATTTTTTAATAGAAAACAATATTTAGCTACTTTAGCCAAATTTACACTCTTAAATAAACAAAATGAAAAAATTGATATGGAAATTTATACTACCCATTACGATAATTTCATTTACCTTATTTACAAAATGGTGGTACGTTCTTGTACTTGACGGCCCTGATGAGATTTTGACTGGATTTCCGTTTCCTTATAAATGCAGTGGCTGGCATACCTCATTATCATTTCAGGTTTTTATAGTAGAATTTATCTTAGATTTTTTAATCTATTTTCTCTTTTGGTTTCTGCTACTATTTTTTATTAATAAATATATACGCCAAGTAAAAATTTATAAAATTTTAAGCATTTTACTGATAACAATATCTAGCTTGATCATTATAGTCAATATCTTTATTTACAGTAGTTTTGATCACGTATTTCATCTCAAAAGAAATTTTGAAATCGAGCTTATGGAAACAGGTTTTAAGTTTTTATGGCAGAAGAAATCACGTCCTGATTTCTACAAATATCACCCCGAATAAAACTAAACAGGTTAAAGTCATAAAAAAAAGCCTCTTTAATAGAGGCTTAAAATCTTGAAAACTATTTCTTTTTAAACTGGTTTGTATTCTATAACCTTCAAATTATCTGTGTTTAAATCTACAAACTTATAATGAACACTATCTTTTTTATTAAACTCCTCATCTTTATTAATATCCTCAATAGACCTTAGATACAACCTATTATTTGATGTAATAATTTTCCAATCTATTAGTTCCTGATTTGTATCTGTTATTTTTTTAAAATTGGCGCCATTAATCTTACTAATATATAATGTATTGATATCGTTATAATCAAGTTTCCCATCTTGATTGGTATCCTTATCAATTACTTCATAAAGTAGCAATTGTTTATCTGTATTTTTATATACTTCATGTAAAAACAAAATTGATCTTATTTTGATAACTTTATCTGTAAGCGCTATTAATTCTATAGCATCTTTATGCTGAAATTTTACATTGCTTATATTTCCTGATATTTTATATCCTCCATATTGAGAAATTGACAAACTTTCTGAACCATAGCTTGACCATTTAGATAACATCTTCCTTCTACTATTCTCTATTTTATAATCCCCAATAACATGAATCAAATACTCTGTACTATCAATTTGTATTGGCAAATCTGCTATTTCAATAAAAGTTGAATCTTTCTTTAACTCAGTTACTCCCTTATCATCAGTACTATTATGAATTATTTTTGGCTTATTATCTGTTCCACAAGATGCAAGCATTAGCATTAAAGCACCTATAATTATAAAGTTTCTCATATTGTTTTATTTGATTGATTTAAAATAATACTCAAACCTAATTAAATCTAAGTCTGAAAAAAACTTATAATGAGTCAAAAGTATCTTCTAGTGAGGGAATGGTATGCATCATCTATCTGATTAAAAGAGCCAATACTTAAAAGCATAATAAGTTACCTATTCACTTTATTCTCAATAAGAAGCACTTTTTAAAATGTTAATTTTTTGTGAAAAAAAATTAATGGGTTTCTATATTTTTAAAAAAACGAAGGCAAATTCAACAAAAAAATCATGTCAATATTTCCCTGTTTCTACTATATTTTTGTTTGTTTATACAATCAATAAACCCTTACATACATTAATACTTCTCTTAAACTATCATCAAGGTGTCTATAAAAGCCCTTTTTTGATCATTCTTAGATACCTTAAGTATATCATAAAAATTCTATGAAGCTAATTTATCTATAGTATCAGGTGGTATATTTTTTATATCTTGTCAAAGAATTCGGGAGTGACCAACTATAGAGTACTATACACAAACTCAACTTTTAACTCTAAACATAGGACTGCTCCCGTTTTTTTTCTACTCGTATTTTTATCCCGCCATATATAAAGGTTCTCCTACTTTGATAGCATCAATTCTAAGGTTTGATTTCTTAATTATTGCTGCCACTTCTGCAGGCGTATTACCATTATAGTACATCTCTTGTATCCAAGTACGTAATAAATAAGCATATCCTTTATGCTCTTTTACACATGTATTAAAAAGGGTTTGTTTTACAGACAATAATTCCCATACTTTTTGTTCAAAAATAGCGACTCGATTATTTCTCAAGGCTAATTGTGTTTTTGTTTTCATGCTACTTATTTTTTTAAATTACTTTTACGCCTACAAGAGGCCTTCTCCTCTTATTTTCAACGAATTACATTTAATTCATACAATAACACAAAGACATCAGGGTACCTATAAATATATAAGAAACGAATATGGCACTTCTCATTACAACAAGTGCCATACAAATAAACAATCAGTACCCGACATCTTTGCTATAACAATAATACCTCTTAGTAGTATCGTTTTTTGAAACTGACGTATTTTTTCACATTTTTTTATGCTTTTTCTACATATCACAAGCTATTATCCCAGTTTTTCTTAAATATTTAACATCATTAAAAATCAAATAATATCAGTTATACTTTGAATTTACCATAAAAAAATCAGCTATTCTTTATTTTATCCAAAGAAGAAAAAATTAGCATAGCTATAGTTTCGGTTAATTTTTATTCTGAAACATAGGTGGAAAAGAGAATTTTATTGCGATAAATTCAAAGTGTAAAATGGTATAAGGAGAGAATACCTACAAAAAACAAGTAGGAATTAACTTTTTTAGATCTTTCTAAAAAGAATTTAAATCGCCTCTTTCTTACAGTTATTATGAAAAATTCTTACAGTTATCACGAACAAAAAAACAAACACAAATAACTGATAAACAAGTTGTTGCAGTGTGTGTAAAATACACACTATGCAAACATGATAAAAAAAGGTTAAAAAAAAGAGGAAATATCTTACGGGAAACCATAATTATTTAAAAGCTTCTTACTATATTGTGCCTTAGGAAAATAGAAACCCTAAAAAATATAAATAAACTATATTTTTTAGGATATCGACGTTTTATATAAGGATTTAGAGTTAAATCATTCAAGAAATACATATCCTTTTTTTGAGTAATATTCTCTAAAAATATCCTTATAATGGTTGATTTATATTAAATCGATCGTTATTCAGACCCTGCTTTTGTTGGCTCGCCAAAGTTTTACAATTGCGGGGTTGTTTTAAATATATTCTTTTATTGATCGGTTTTGGTCAAACATAATATGATGAAAACTGGATCATATTAGCAAAAAAATACTATTTTGATTCACATTTAATAAAGCTTTATTAAAACTGTAATCAGTTCAAAGTTAAGACTAATAAACTATAATCCTTTATGGGTTTTCCTCAAAATAATTCTCTATTGCCCCGTATTAAGAAAAGTGTGTAGAAAAGGCTAAAAAAAACCGTAAATATTCCTAAAAATTGAATTTTTGGCACCTTTTCTTGAAGTAAACAAATTTATTATTATAATAATCCTAAATCTTTGGTCATAGCAACCAAATGTATTGCATTTTTAGCTTTAAAATTAAATTTCAATTTATTAAGTCGTTTTTCTATAGAACTGGTACTATTTGGAGAAATATGGTTTTTCTTAAAACAAGCACCAATTTGTTCCTGAGTAAGCCCATCAGACAAATGCTTTAATAGTAAAATATCATAATCTTTGAGTTCGAATACATTATTTTTATTCATTGTATTCTCAAGTTGAGGAGATATGTATGCTTTTCCTTTATATACCTCACTTACAGAAGTTACTAACTCATTAAGTCCATAACGCCCCTTACATACATAAGCATTAATACGTTGATCTTGAAAAAGGGATTTGATTTTGCCTGGTCTATCCTCCATAGAATATACAATTACCTTAATATCTCCTTGTAATTCGCGTATTGCTTCAATGAGCTGAATACCTGACATTAATTTTCGTTCTCTATGACTCTCTTTAAAAGAGAGGTCTGTAATCAACAGATCAAATGGAGCCCCATCACTACAAGCCCTTCTATATTTCAAATAAGCATCATCACAATATTGCGCTTGTTGGATCTCATTAACCCCAGTTCTCTCATGTAGAATCTGTGCAATTCCATGATTTATACTGCCGAGGTCTTCGTTAACTAAAATTTTCTTAAACATAAGCTCTCTATTAAAATTAATTCGGAAACTGTATCTTGGCTTTAAAGCCTTTGTTCCTTTCTGAATCAAAGATAAATGATCCTCCGATTGTTTTTATACGGTTTTCCGTATTCCTAAGTCCGTTACTATATATTATTTCTTGAGCAGATACCCCTACACCCGTGTCTGCATAGGTGATTGCAATACTTTTGGGAGTCTTCTTAAAAGTAATCGCTACCAATGCTGCTTGACTATGTTTTTTCATATTTACCATTAGTTCTTGCAATGTACGATGAACAATAATTTTTTTCTCTGGTGTAATTGACTGCCAATTAATTTCAAAAATATCTTTAATAATAATTTTGGTAGAATTTGTACCATAACTACTTAACATAGCATTAAGTTCTCTCGCATATTCTTTGCCAGTACCAAAACTATTGTGCTCACGAGAGATATCTCGCGTACTATTATAAATATCCTCTAATTTATCTAATACTCCAGAATCATTTTGATTGTTTTGTAATTGCATCATTACTTGATACACATCATTGGCCAACTCATCATGCAGTTTTTTTGAAATACGAGCTTCTGCATTATAAACCTCTCTTATTTTTTCTCGCCTATGTCTTTGCTCAAACCAATAAAACACCATACCTCCTCCCAAAATAACCAGTAGTATACTAAAAAGGTAAATGATTCTTTGTCGTTCTTTTCTAGCTGTCTCTGCTTTTAGAATCAAATTCTCATTGGTCAATTTATCATTTTCATATCGAGTAACTGCATAAATTTCACGATTACTTTGATTTACCTCTAATAATTTATTGTGTATTTCTTTGTATACCTTGGCTTCTTCATTTGTGTTTTCTCTTAATTCAAAAATAAATCCTAAAGCTTCTAAGGTTGATGACAAACTATGTTGTTCTTTTGCATTACGATAGGCAGATTCTGCATAAAACAAAGCCTTACCTTTATCTTTATCCAAATAGTATCTGGTCAAGTAAATACAACTTGTTATAATTCCTTTTACATCACGTATTTCCTCTCTTATTCCTAACGCCTTATGTAGTATTGATTTAGCATTTTCATCATTCTTATCCTCCAACCATTCTACATATCCCAAATTACCTAACACTCTAGCATATTCTCTCTTATCTTGCTTAACTACAGAATTTTCGACTAAGCCTTTTAATATCTTTATCGCTTCTTGATAATCTCCTTGATTGGCTAATATCAAAGCTTTGGTGTTTTTAAAAATAAGAATATTTTTGACCCCAATAGTCTGTCTAGATAATTTATCTTTACCTAAAGACAAAGCTTTTGTATTATACTTGATAGCTTCTACATAATTTTTCTGAACTCTATTGGCTACAGAAATAATATGATATAATCCAGCCAAACTTCTCAATTCTGATGTATCCTCTAGATACTTTACCCCATCAATTGCAGTGGTTTTGCTACCTGAATAATCCCCCAAAGAAGTCTGAATATTAGCCATTTCCAGCAGATTCCGTCCAGTTTTAATACCATCTTTTGTAATCCTAGCTAATTTAAAAGCTTCATTATAATAATTAAAAGCTTCTGCTAATTGATTATTACTCTTATGATAAATCCCCAATTTGGTTAGTGCTTTTCCTATATATAATGTATCTCTCTTTTGTCTTGCCAAATCATTTAGCTGATAGGTGTAAGTAATGGCGCTATCATATTGCCTTGACTGTCCCAACAGTTTTGTTTTTCTCATTAATCCTAAATAGATTAAAGAATCTTGTTTATATAACGATGCCCCTTTTAAAAAAGAATTTACATAATCTAACCTAACGGGAATTGATAAACTGTCTGACCTGCTCAGTTTATAATATCGATCCAAACTGTCTATTGATATAGAATCTTGCATGATAGATTGACCATAAATAAATCTAGTACTACCTAAAATAGGTAATACTATAAGTATAAAAAAGAGGGAGTCTTTTCGCCAAAACTTCATACCTCTAAAGTACTAAATAAATTGGGTGTATACAGCAATATAATCAACTGTATACACCCTTTTAAACATATTTTTTGTAAGAAACTACTTAATTTCAGCCTTCATCTTCTGCAGAAGTAACTTCTCCATCTCCAGTGGCAACAGTTTCAACAGATATATCTTGGTCATCGGCAATATTATCAGCAGTACATGACATTAAATTTACAGTTATAAATAAGGCTACTAGCATATAAAAAACAGTTTTCATAATTTTTATTTTTTTCAGGTTAAACATGGGGGTTGCCGTCTGGTTTATACCAGAGATTTGGGATGGCAACTGATTTGCAAAAAGGGATATCCTTTTATTTTGTTGGAAAGTCGAAATCCGATGTAATAATGTTTAGCCACTTTCCTTGGAGCTTTAATTATTACGTTACGGATTCCCGTAACAACTAGTTCTTTACATTTACTATGTTAGCAATATGAAACTGGAACTAATTGTTGATACGAATTTATAAAGACCCCAAGTCTATGTTTGTAAACAATTCCAGAGATTCCTAAGATTCCTTAGAAATCCTGAAAATTCCAATAACTTAAACCCTATATGAGAACAAAAACAAGTGTTACTTACATGAATGAAGTCCTAGATAAGTACAAACGGGAAAAAGGTGGTGAGATGAGTAGCTACCTTTTTAAGCCTACCCGAAAACAAATTAAAGAAGCATGTTTATGGTTATTAGATCGAAGAAGAGGAAAATATGATGAAGCTATTCTGAATCGGTTTTTTAAATTTAAAGAAGGAGAAAACAAGTCACATGCTATCGAGCGCGTTAATGGTGATAGATTTAAACCTATTTTGAATTTTTTGACAGGAGAAACAAAATCAACAACTCCTGCTAATCTAGAATTAATTGCTTGGCTTATCGATTTTAGACCTCGACCTTTATCTTTTTATTTAAATTCTAACACCAAACATGAGTATGAAGCACCTTTACACAAATCAACCCCTCCAATTCATATAAATAACCCTTTACCAATACCCGAAACTAGAGTGATCGAAAAAACAGATAAGAGTATTACTATTATCTCTCAGATCAACCCTACGCTCAAGATTACTACCATAGTATCTCTATGATCGTATATAATATATAAAGCTCCACAGACTTACTGTTGTATCAATTAGGTATAATGATAAGTCTGTGGGTCATTATATACGAATCACTCAAGGAACCTAAACTCTTATACTATATTTACACCCCTCTATACAAGGGGTATCTTAAAATTTCACTGTATCTTCGTATGTATAATTTTACCATCCGATGATAACAGTAGAAGAAGCAATTAGATTAGCAGAGAATCATATAAAAAAAACAAAAGCTATTGATACTGTTCCCATTTCTAGATCATTGGGATATGTACTAGCTAAGAATATAATAGCACCTATTGCTATGCCTCCATTTAGGCAATCTGCAATGGATGGATATGCCCTTGGATCAATAAAAGACAAAAAATTCAAACTTATCGGTGAGGTTAAGGCTGGAGACAATACCAATCCTAAAATCGAAGAAGGTCAAGCTATTAGAATCTTTACTGGTGCTCCTGTTCCACCAGGAACTCAAGCAGTAATAATGCAAGAAAAAATTGAAGTTCAGGATCATTATATAATACCCCAACAACCTGTAACCCTCAATTCCAATATTCGCCCTGTTGGAGAGCAGATACAAAAAGAAGATATCGCATTGACAGAAGGCACTATAATTACTGCTGCTACCATAGGATATATTGCATCACTAGGGGTCACTCATGTAGATATCTACAAAAAACCTTCTATTGCTATTATTGCAACAGGCAATGAATTGGTTTCTCCTGGCCAAACTCTAAAACACGGACAAATCTATGAGAGCAACTCTATCATGCTTTCAACCGCTCTTATCAAATCAGGTTTTACAGATATATCTTGCTATAAAGTAGAAGATGCATATGATGTTACTCTCTCTCTAATAGAAAATACCATAGCGCATCATGATGTTGTTCTTGTTTCTGGAGGAATATCTGTTGGTGATTATGATTTTGTGGGCAAAGCTTTACGGGCACTACAAGTAGAAGAAATCTTCTATAAAGTAAAGCAAAAACCAGGAAAACCACTATACTTTGCAAAAAAACAAAACACAACGATATTTGCGCTACCTGGTAATCCTGCATCTGCACTAAGTTGTTTTTATATCTATGTACTACCTGCGTTATTCAAACTCTCTGGATATCATAAACCTCACCTAAAACGAAGTATGAACACCTCTTCTTCTGAATATCATAAAAAAGGACAAAGAGCTGAGTTTCTAAAAGCTCATGTACAAGATAATAAAGTGACAATCCTAGATGGACAAGCCTCCTCTATGCTTCGTTCTTTTGCAGTAGCCAACGCAATGGTATTTCTTCCTGAAGAAGTAATAACCGTAAATAGTGGTGATCGTATAGAAGTGATTCATTTACCTTAAACTACCTTCATTATAATAATTAAATCTTTTACAACATAAAAGAACATATATCTCCCCAAAAATCCACTAGAAACAGTATTTTTCTTGGCAAATCGTTGTATCTTTGAAAACCTAACGATTTTAATATGGATTATAAAATAAAAAGTAGAATCTGGATTGAATCTGAACAGGGTGTTTTTCTAGGAGAAGGCAGAGTAAATCTATTAAAAGCTATTGCCGAGACTGGTTCTTTAAGCAAAGCCGCTCGTTTACTGAAAATGTCATATAAAAAGGCATGGAACCTACTAGATAGCATGAATAAAGGTGCTGGAGAACCTCTTGTTATTACCTCTACTGGAGGTAAAGGTGGTGGCGGAGCCAGTCTTACTCCTTATGGTAAAAAAGTAATTGAAGTTTTTGACCAGATTAATCAAAAATGCTGGGAGTTTCTTGACAATGAATTAAAACAAATCTCCTTACAATCATCTATCAAATAATCAATCGATTACTAGGAACAACAATGTATGAGCAACCCAAAAAACATAACAGGAATTATCCTTGCAGGAGGTAGAAGCAGTAGGATGGGGAGTGAAAAAGGATTGGTTTTATTCAAAGAAAAACCTTTTATCCAGCATTGTATTGATGCATTACAACCTCTGGTTGATCAAATATTTATTGTAAGCAACAATACTAATTATGATACTTTTGAAGCTATAAGAATAGAAGATATCATCCCAGATTCAGGACCAATAGCAGGGTTACATACAGGTTTATCACATACTACAACAATAAATAATCTGGTAATAAGCTGCGATGTACCCATGCTTACTACTAGTTTTTTAGAAAAATTACTCCCATACACAAACAAAGACTATGATATTGTTCAATTCAAAGCTCAAGAAAAAACAATTCCCTTAATTGCGCTCTATAAAAAACAATGTGTTGACCAATGTTTTAAATTATTATCTAGTGGAGAAAAACGTTTACGTAAACTAGTAACTTCATTACATACAAAAACAATCACCGTATCAAAAAATGAGTATGTTTTTGTAACTAATATAAATACTACCACCGATTTAAAAACCATTACTAATGGAGTTGACTATTAAATATTTTGGAATGCTGGCAGAAGTTACGGCTATAGCAGAAGAGTTTTTACAAATTGAACCCTGTTCTGTTGCTCAATTAGTAAAGCAACTACAAAAACATCACCCCAAACTAGAGGATACTAATTTTAAAATAGCAATAAACCAAGAGTTAGTAGATCACACTCATATGATCAATACCCAAGTAGAAATTGCATTATTACCTCCTTTTGCTGGTGGTTGATTATAAAAAAACAAGTATCAATTATCAAACTTTATATAAACAATGAGTTCTTTTAACCCCAGATATCACAGACAGATTATCTTGCCCGAGATAGGTACTACGGGACAGAAAAAACTAGATACTTCTAAGGTTCTTGTCATTGGGGCTGGAGGTTTAGGTTCCCCTATTTTACAATATTTGACCGCTGCTGGCATTGGCACAATAGGGATTGTAGATTTTGATACTGTAGATATCTCCAATTTACATCGCCAGATTTTATACGGTCAAAATTCTTTGGGAATCAACAAAGCTATTGCCGCAAAAGAACGCCTTACTGATCTTAATCCAGAAATAACGATCAATGTATATCCTAAAAAACTAACTCCAAAAAATGCTATATCTATTTTTTCTGAATATGATATTGTTGTAGACGGAACCGATAATTTCTCAACTCGATACTTGATCAATGATGCCTGTATTATTACCAATAAACCATTGGTATATGGAGCCATCTATAAATACGAAGGACAAGTAGCTGTTTTTAATTATCAAAACGGCCCTACTTATAGATGTCTTTTTCCTGAACCTCCAAAAGCAGGCACTGTACCTTCTTGCGCAGAAATTGGTGTATTAGGAGTATTGCCTGGCATTATCGGGAGCATGCAAGCAAATGAGGTGCTAAAAATCATTTTGCAACTAGGCAACGTTCTCTCTGGAAAATTATTAATGTATGACAGTCTAACATCTCAATTTTCATCTTTTACCATCAAAAGAGTTGAATCAGAAATAACCAAAATCTTAGCTTCTGCTAAAAATTTTGAAACTACCAATTATAATCTTTTCTGCGGAATTACACAAATTAAAGAAATCAATGCAGAAAAGGCTTTTAGATCAAAAAAAGCCATGTTTATTGATGTTAGAGAACCAAATGAGCTTCCTAAAATAGAATGCCTCAACCCAAAATATATTCCTCTGGGAACACTTAAAGAAGAGCTTCCTTCTTTGAATAAGGAAAGAAATATAATTGTCTTTTGTCAATCTGGAATTAGGAGTAAAAAAGCTGTAGAAATCCTGTTGGAATCTGGATTCAAAAAAGTATCACACATCAAAGAAGGAGCTATCTCGTTATATGAAAACATGCCAGATCTTACTGGTTTATAAAATAGTAGCCAATAAAAAATAGATTGTTATAATCTCAAAAAGACAATATGGAAAAAAAGAAATCAAAAAACGTATTTACACAAGGTCCTATCTCACCAGAATTTATAGCAACATCTATAGCTAAGCACCAAACAAAAACCAGTATTGGAGCGCATAATATTTTTCTGGGACAGGTACGTGCCGATAAAATTGATGGTAAGAGTGTAACTGCAATAGAATACACTGCTTATGAAGAAATGGCTAATCAAAAATTTTATGAAATACGAGAAGCTACTTTTGAGAAGTTTGACCTGACCTGCATGCATATCTATCACAGTTTAGGTGAAGTAAAAACAGGAGAAGTATGCTTATTTGTCTTTGTATCTTCACCAAGAAGGAAAGTAGTATTTGAAGCTCTTGAATATGTGGTAGAAGCTATTAAAGCAGATGTACCTGTTTTTGGAAAAGAAATACTTGAAGATCAAACGCATCAATGGAAACAAAATAGCTAATCTTTTTATCTATTAGCTCACAAAAATTAACTCATTATTATTTTATATAAAAAATGGTAGACATCACCCACAAAGCAACTACACTTAGAATCGCAACAGCTCAAGCTATTGTCAAAGTTAGTAAACCAGAAACCATTGAGGCAATAGAAAAAGGTACAGTTCCTAAAGGTGATGTGTTTGCTATGAGTAAGGCTGCTGGGTTACTGGGTGTAAAAAAGACTCCTGATTTATTGCCCGATTGCCACCCATTACCTATAGAGTATACAGGAATCGATTATACAATCAAAGGGCTAGAAATTACAGTTTTGGTAACTATCAAGACCATCTATAAAACAGGAGTAGAAGTAGAAGCTATGCACGGAGCAAGTATCGTAGCACTTAATATGTATGATATGCTCAAACCAATTGATAAAGGTGTAGAAATACATCATATCAAACTATTAGATAAAAAAGGAGGGAAATCTGATTACAAAGACACTTTCAGAAGAGATCTTACTGCAGCTGTCATCGTTTGTTCTGACACTATTTCTCAAGGAAAAAAAGAAGATAAAGCAGGCAAAGCCATCATTACCAAATTAAAACAATGTGATGTCGATATAGTAGGTTATGTAATCATTCCTGATGAAGTGGCACTTATTCAAGAAAAAGCAAAACAGTATCAGCAACAAGATGCAGATCTTATTATTTATACTGGAGGTACTGGTTTATCAAAGCGTGATGTAACCCCAGAAGCACTAAAGCCTCTTTTAGATAGAACCATTCCTGGTATAGAAGAAGCTATTCGCAAATATGGCCAAGATCGTATGCCATATTCAATGTTATCAAGAAGCGTAGCAGGTACTATTAAAAACACATTGGTACTTGCATTACCAGGATCTACTAATGGAGCAAGAGAATCTATGGATGCTATTTTTCCTGAAGTACTACATGTATTTAGAATTCTAAAAGGAGTAAGACATGACTAAAACCGATCCTGAACCCCATAAATCATTTGGCCTTATGAAGTCAGAAAAAGAAGGAGGCCTCACAGACACCTTTGATAGAAAACACAATTATCTTCGTATTTCGCTAACAGAGCGATGCAATCTTCGTTGTACCTATTGCATGCCAGCAGCTGGGGTACAACTATCTCCTAAGTCTCATATCATGACGTATGAAGAAATCTATACCATTGCCAAAAAGTTTGTTGATCTGGGAGTAACCAAAATTAGACTCACAGGAGGAGAACCCTTGATACGCAAAGACACTTCTCGTATTATAGAAAAATTAGCTTCATTACCAATACAACTTACATTAACCACAAATGGTGTTATAGTAGATAAATTTATTGATCTATTCAAAAAACATCAAATCACAACACTCAATATAAGCCTAGATTCACTTGATTCACAAAAAAACAAAACAATAACCAGAAGGTCATATTTTGACAAGGTATATCAAAATATTCTTTTACTCATAAAAGAAGGTATACAGGTAAAAATAAATTGTGTTTTGATAAAGGGCTTTAATGATAATGAGATTATTGACTTTATCAATTTGAGTAAAAACTTACCAGTTCACGTTCGGTTTATAGAATTTATGCCTTTTGATGGAAATAGGTGGAATCTAGAGAAACTAGTTTCTTTAGAACAAATTCTTTCTCAAGTACAATCAAGTTTCAAAAAAGAAAACATTATAAAACTAGAAGATGCTCCAAATGATACTACAAAAAGTTATCAAATAAAAGGTTATCAAGGTACTTTTGCTATTATAAGCTCTGTTTCTAACCCTTTTTGTGATGGTTGCAATAGAATACGCCTTACTGCCAATGGACAATTAAAAAATTGCCTATTCTCTTCAAAAGAATCTGATATACTTACCCCTCTACGAGCAGGGAAACCAATTACTTCTATTATTCAAAAAGCAATTCAATCCAAACTCAAAATACGAAGCGGAATGGATACATTGGATAAATTTAAAAAAACCGAAACACATGCTAATAATCGTAGCATGATTACTATTGGTGGCTGATTTATATTCTTTACATGTAATATGACAAATGTCATAGTTCTACTATACAATCTCATCTACTTTTATGATAATAAATATCATACGTATAAAATAAGCCATTATAATTAAGTTGATCTCGATCTAAATAATTATTGGAAATAGTACACCTCACCATCAAAACAACAAATCATAGATAGATGAAAAACATCCTCCTTCCCACTGATTTTTCTGACAATTCCAGAAATGCCATTGAATATGCTTTACATTTTTTCAAGAATCAGTCTTGTACATTTTATCTTCTTAATGTACAAAAAGCATCTAGTTATACCACTGATGATCTTATGACCTCTCCTTCTGATACATCTATCCATCAGTCTGTGATCAGCGGTGTAAAGCAGAAACTTAACCATATGGTAGAAGAGTTAATCAAAGAACATCCCAATGACAATCATACTTTTCAGACAATTACTGATTATGATATTTTTGTAGATGCGATTAGACAAACTATCAAATCAAAAGATATAGACATTATTGTTATGGGAACCAATGGAGCAACTGGAGCCTCTGAGGTTGTCTTTGGCAGTAATACACTCAATGTCATCAGAAAAATAGATTGTCCTCTAATTGCAATTCCTGAAGGATACAAGTTCAAAACTCCAAAATCAATCCTATATGCCATAGACTATTGGGATCATTTTAATGAAGAAGGAATTACTCCTCTAATGAACGCTATAGAGTATTATAAATCAACACTGCGTATACTCAAAATAAAAGAAGATGATACGGTAACTATAGCCGATTTTGACGATAAAAAACGTATGAAAGCCTTTTTTAAAGAAATAAACCATACTTTTCACTTTATTATTAACGTACCGACAGCATTGGCTATTAATAGTTTTGTACAAATTATGGAGGTTGATATGACTGCCATGTTTATCAAAAGAGAGACATTTTTAGATCGTTTTATAAAAAAATCTGAAACCTCTAAAATAAGTTATGGAACACAAATTCCTCTACTAATAATGCATAGTAACGAATAGTTATAAAAATATATGATTAGATGATATCACAAATTCTTATTGCTCTTTATATTGCAACTGGAGCTCTTATTGTGATACGGTTACTGTTGAATGGAATGCATCCCACCAAAACATTGGCGTGGCTACTTGCTTTTTTTACTATTCCTATTGGTGGTTTTTTTTTATACTTAATGCTTGGGAGAAATCGTAGGAAAAATAAATTATTTGAACTTAAACACACCCATAAAGTTACTTCTTATATTACAAATGTATCAAAGCAATATCCTTTGATCACAAAACAAGAGTATAAAGAACATCATAAAATTATTTCCTTAATTACCCAAAATTCACATTTCACTCCATGTCAAGGAAATAAACTAAAAATTCTCAAAAATGGGCATGCCACCTTTCAGGCTATATTTGACGCCATAGAAGAAGCAAAACATTTTATTCATTTAGAATATTATATTTTTGAAGAAGGAGAATTATCCGCTGGTCTTTTTGATCTTTTTCAGAAAAAAATCAGGAATGGAGTAAAAGTACGTATTCTATATGATGGCATTGGTAGCATATCATTAAGCAAAAGATACATCAGAGAGTTAGAGCGTATAGGTGTTGAAATTTATAAGTTTCTTCCTATAAAATTTGGTAAATTCTTATCATCAATCAATTATAGAAATCATCGCAAAATTATAGTAATCGATGGTAGAATTGCTTTTACTGGAGGGATCAATGTATCCGATAAATATGTAAAAGGAGATCCCCTTCTGGGTATTTGGCATGATATGCATTTGCAATTAAAAGGGCCTATTGTAAACAGCTTACAAGCCGTTTTTGCTATGGACTGGTATTTTGTAAGTGATAAAGATGAGATTTTAGAAGCTATTTATTTTTCAAAAGAAAACATAATAGAGAAAGAAAATGCTACAGTACAGATTGTACATAGTGGCCCTGACTCTGATTTTTCTGCAACTCAGCAAATGTATTTTTCTATTATCAACGAAGCCAAAGACTACGTATATATCACAAATCCTTATATCATTCCTGGAGAATCTATTCTTGATGCTCTAAAGGTTGCTGCACTAAGTGGTGTAGATGTATGCTTACTACTCTCAGAAAAATCAGACAATACTATTGTCAAATGGTGTATTCGCTCGTATTTTGAACGATTGTTACAAGCAGGAGTAAAAATATACCTATTCCCCGAAGGCTTTCTACATAGTAAAACTATTGTGTCAGACAATACAATATCATCTATAGGAACCACAAATTTGGACATCAGAAGTTTTGAACAAAATTATGAGATCAATGCTGTAATTTATGATGATAATTTTGCTTTAGAACTTAGAGATGATTTTTTAAAAGATATAAGAAAAAGCAAACAATTAGATTATACTTCTTTTTTGCAAAGACCTTGGAGCGAAAAATTAAAAGAAGGTTTTGCTAAAATTTTTAGTCCAGTTTTGTAAATTTATTGTTGAAAAATGAAGACGTATAAAAACATAGGATTAGTACTTTCTGGAGGCGGGTTTAGAGGTGTTGCTCATGTAGGTGTTATACAGGCTCTAGAAGAAGCAGGCATAATTCCTAGTTTTGTTTCAGGCACCAGTGCTGGAGCAATTGTAGGATCATTATATTCCCAAGGGCATACCCCTGTAGAGATACAGGATTTTTTTACAAAAACTTCTTTGTTAAAATTAAATCGATTTACTAGAAAAAAGGCAGGTTTTTTAGATTCAGAGAAGTTCCATACAGATCTACTAACTTATTTTCCTAAAAACTCTTTTGAATCTCTCGATAAAAAATTATTTATAACTGCCACAAATCTTGTAGAAGGTGTTTCTACAGTATTCCATTCTGGAGAGTTAATCAAACCATTACTAGCATCTGCTGCATTCCCTGGTATTTTTTCTCCTGTTATGATCAATAATCAATTGTATGCTGATGGTGGTATTCTGGATAACTTCCCTATAGAGCCACTTCAAAATCATTGTGATCTTATCATAGGGATAGATGTCTCGCCTATAAAAAAACCAAAGATTACTGATTTCAAACATTCTTATAATGTTATGCAACGTGCGTATTATCTTAGAGCAAAACCTAATTCTGAAACCAAATTTAAATACTGTGATATTATAATTCAACCCAAACAATTGATCAATCATGGTGTTTTTGATACTAGCAGCTTAGATAAAGTATATGACTTTGGTTATCAGGAAGCAAAATTACAACTAACCTCATTTCAAACTATACTCAAAAAATGATACAGAAAATAAGTGACAATTATACTACTCTTTTTGAGGAAGACCTACTCAAAGAGATTGACCTAATAGGCATCTACAAAGAAGTTTCCGAGGGTTTTGAACTTATAAAACCAGGAAACTATATAAAATTTATGCCTTTGATTATTCGTGGAGCTATAAAAATACTTAGAGGTGATAATGATGGAGATGAGTTATTATTATATTTTTTAGAAAAAGGAGATACTTGTGCTATGACTTTATCTTGTTGTTTAGGGCATCATAAAAGTGAGATTAAAGCCATTACCGAAACAGATACAGAACTGATAATGATTCCTGTAGAAAAAATGGAAGAATGGACTACAAAATATAAATCATGGAGAAGTTTTGTTTTTGATAGTTATCATAAACGATTAATAGAAGCCATAGAAACAATCGATAGCATTGCTTTTCTTAAAATGGATGATCGTTTATTAAAATACCTCAGAGATAAAACAAAAATAAATAATTCAAAAATCATCAATACTACTCATCAACAAATTGCATATGATCTTCATACCTCACGGGTGGTGATCTCAAGATTACTCAAAAAATTAGAGAATAATACCATCGTAAAACTCAATAGAAATAATATAGAATTGTTATAACTCCATCTGTAACAAATGTTACTGTAAAGCCTGCTATTCAAAGCTATTTTTGTTCAAAAATATAGAATGGTCTTTACAGAATTTTTGGGATATATCGGAGCCTTTATCATTGGTATCGTTTTGGGATTGATCGGTGGTGGCGGTTCTATTCTTACAGTACCTATTTTTGTATATCTTTTACATATTAATCCTATTACAGCCACAGCATATTCTCTTTTTGTCGTAGGTATTTCTGCAACTGTAGGCTCTATACAAAATCTGAGAAAAGGGATGATAAATATACGTACTGCAATTGTATTTGCAATCCCAGCACTCATCGCCGTATATCTTACCAGAAAATACATAGTACCTTCTATTCCTGATCATATTTTTTCTATAGAAGGGTTTATTATTACCAAAGAGACAGGAATCATGATTTTCTTTGCAATTATCATGCTTCTAGCTTCAATTTCTATGATCAAAAACAAAAAAAAGGAGACTACTACAACTATTTCCAAAACATCTTACAAGTATCCTATGATCGGTATAGAAGGTATTGTTGTAGGAGTTGTAACTGGTATTGTTGGTGCTGGTGGTGGTTTCTTAATAATTCCAGCATTAGTTATATTAGCAAAACTACCTATGAAAAAAGCAGTAGCTACCTCTCTATTTATTATAGCTATAAAATCTTTAATCGGTTTTATAGGAGATGTAGAAAATCTAAAAATAGAATGGAATTTCTTATTGACGTTCACATCTATTTCTGTTATAGGTATTTTTGTAGGAATACTTATTTCTAAGTATGTATCAGGTAAAAAACTCGAAAAAGGATTTGGCTGGTTGGTTTTTGCAATGGGTATATACATCCTTATCAAAGAGTTGAGCTAATGAATCAGCTTTGTAACAATTGTTACTGCATTGCAATAATAATTGCCTTATTTTTGAAGAATAAACAACAATCAAACAATTTTTCTTTATAAAAGTAAGAAAAATTTAAAATTAGAAGTAATGAAGATAGAACAAATATATACCGGATGCCTTGCCCAAGGAGCTTATTATATAGAGAGTGATGGAGAAGTAGCTATAATAGATCCTCTAAGAGAAATACAGCCATATGTGGAAAAAGCTGAAAATGACACAGCAACCATCAAATATATCTTTGAGACTCATTTTCATGCTGATTTTGTAAGTGGTCATGTAACATTGGCCAAAGAGACAGGGGCAGCTATTATATATGGTCCTAATGCAAACCCGTCTTTTGATGCGATAATTGCTCAAGATGGTCAGGAGTTTAAACTTGGTAATATCACTATTATTGCATTGCATACTCCAGGACATACTATGGAGAGCACTACCTATCTCCTCAGGGATAAAACAGGGAAAGACCATGCTATTTTTAGTGGAGACACCTTGTTTTTGGGAGATGTAGGGCGTCCTGATCTTGCACAAAAAGCTGCAGACATGACTCAAGAAGAATTGGCAGAAACGTTGTATCATAGCCTACGCACCAAAATTATGCCACTGGCTGATGATGTGATTGTATATCCTGCACATGGTGCTGGTTCTGCTTGTGGTAAAAATATGATGAAAGAAACGGTCGATACTTTGGGAAACCAAAAGAAAATGAATTACGCACTTAGATCCGATATGACCAAAGAAGAATTTGTAAAAGAAGTAACTGACGGCTTACTACCTCCTCCTCTTTATTTCCCTCTTAATGTAAAAATGAATAAAGAAGGATATACTGATATTGATAAAGTTATCGAGAAAGGTACTAGACCTCTATCTCCTAATGATTTTGAAGCACTGGCTAATGAAAAAGGAGCAATAGTACTAGATGTAAGACACCAAAATGAATACGTACAAGGTCATATCCCACGGTCTATTTTTATTGGTATTGATGGAGGGTTCGCCCCTTGGGTAGGTGCTCTGATTGCAGATGTACAACAACCTATTTTATTGGTAACACCAGAAGGTAGGGTAGAAGAAACTATTACACGTCTATCCAGAGTAGGTTTTGATAACACATTAGGATATCTTGATGGCGGGTTTGAGGCATGGGAAAAAAATGATAAAGAGTATGATACAATTGTATCGATCGATGCTTCAAAATTCAAAAATATTTTGGATAAAGAAGCTGTTCCTATTTTTGATGTTCGTAAAGAAAGTGAGTTTATTGCCGAGCATGTAGATAAGGTGCATCATACTCCTTTGGATTTTATTAATGATCACCTCTCAGAGTTTCCTAAAAATAAAACCTTTTATGTACACTGCGCAGGAGGATATCGTTCTGTAATAGCAGCATCCATATTAAAAAGTCGTGGTATTCATAATCTAGTTGATATTGCTGGAGGGTTTAAGGATATAAAAAAATCAGGTATTGCTACTACTGATTATGTATGTCCCTCTACTTTAAAGTAGGCTATATGTATACAAAAGCTAGTTGTTATACAAAACCTTATCTTGTGTAACACAAGTTACACACAGTACTGTTAGTTTTTGATTTCTTTGTAACAAAAAAATAAAAAATGAATTGGATATACAACCCTTGGCCTTGGTATATATCAGGGCCATTAATAGCATTAGTGCTTTTTTTATTACTAATGATTGGAAAGAAATTTGGAATGTCATCCAATTTAAGAACTATCTGTACTCTTTGTGGAGCAGGAAAAACAGCTGATTTTTTTAGATTTGACTGGAAAGCACAACGATGGAATCTCATTGTGGTACTAGGAGTGATTATTGGTGGATATATTGGTTCTAATTTTCTATCCTCAAATAGCAGAGTATCCATTCATCCCGAAGTAATTTCTGATCTTCAATCTAAAGGTTTTGAGAGTGCTGGAGAAGCATATATGCCAGAAAGGTTCTTTTCTGATACTGTCTTAACTGATCCAAAAAGTTTATTCTTACTAGTACTAGGAGGAATATTGGTTGGTTTTGGAGCCCGGTACGCAGGCGGCTGTACATCGGGTCATGCAATCTCAGGGTTGAGTAATCTACAAATACCTTCGCTTATTGCAGTTATTGGTTTTTTTATTGGTGGATTACTAATGATACATTTGATTTTCCCTTTAATTTTTTAAGCATATGCGTTCAATTATATATTTAGGTATTGGTGTTTTTTTCGGAATCATATTATTCAAATCCGAAGCTGCCTCATGGTTCAGGATTTATGAGATGTTTCAATTCAAATCTTTTCATATGTATGGCATTATTGGTACTGCTGTAGGGTTAGGTATTGGTATCACTTTGCTTATAAAAAAGTATAAGATCACTTCTTTTTATGGTGATCCTATTATCATTCAACCCAAAGAAAAAGCTGTAAAAAGATATCTTTTTGGAGGTATTTTATTTGGATTAGGATGGGCACTTGCTGGTGCTTGCCCTGGGCCTATATTTGCACTTCTAGGAGCTGGTTATATACCTATTGCTATTGTTCTTGTGTCAGCGATCTTTGGAACTTTCTTATATGGTATTGTAAAAGATAAACTACCTCACTAGTTCTAGGGTTAGTTCATTTTTTGCAAATTTATTTCCTTCCCAACTATTGATGGTATTGAATGTTGTTTCTGCAATCTCAGTAAGCGCGTCTTTGGTTGCAAATGCCTGATGAGGAGTCAGTAAAACATTAGGTGATTCTATAAGTTGTTGAAGAATTGTATCTTCTGGCTTATTTTTGGAATGGTTATAGAAAAAGATTCCGCTCTCATGCTCATATACATCGGTACCATATCCTCTTATTTTTTTTAACTCCAACGCTTGTAATATATCCTCGGTATGCACTATTGCTCCTCTAGCTATATTAATCAATAATGCATTTTTTTTCATATACTTTATACAATCTGCATCTATCAAGTAATGTGTTTCTGTTGTAAGAGGAGTACTTATAAAAATAACATCAGATTCTTTACACAACTCCTTGAGATTTGTATACTTTATATTATACTTTTCTTTTGCTTCCTTATCTTCACGAATATCTTTGGCTATAATTTTGCAATTAAACCCATGCATTATCTTGGCTATTACTTTTCCTATTCTACCAGTCCCTACTATTCCTACAGTCTTTTCATTAAGATCAGACCCTACCAGATTACTTAATGAAAAGTTGTAGTTGTTTACTTGCTCATTAGATTGCACTAGTTTGCGATTCAGTGCCAATAATAGCCCTATAGCATGCTCTGCAATGGTCTGTGGGGAATACCCTGCTACATTACTCACTTTGATTCCTAGTTTCTTGGCTGTCGTGAGGTTTATATTATCATATCCTGTAGAACGCAATGCTATGTACTTAATTCCAAAATCTTTTAATCGTTCTAATACCATAGAAGAAGCATCATCTGCCGAAAAAATAAATATAGCATCAAAACCTAATGCCAAACATGCTGTTTTTGCAGTGAGTCTTTCTGGTATATATTTGAGGTAATGTACCCCATTATTTGCTTTTTCTAAAAAAGGAATTTCAAAATCCTTGGCACTATATATCAGTATTTTCATGAGATAATTCTTCTAAGATTAATAATTGTTGTCCTTTGAGTGCCCAAATCAATACCTTGATATAATCACTTACTGCTTTTTTGATATTCTCAGGTTCTGTAATATCAATAGATCCTTTCCAGATCAGTTCTTTTTCTTTTTCTGGACAGATACAATACAATGAGGATTCTGCATGAAAAACCTGATACTCTTCATAATATCCCTTGCTATAATAGATTTCCTGATTCTCATAATAATCTTCTTTAAAATTACTGAAGGCTTTATCTATGTTTCTATATGCTTTTATTACAGAAACCTTATCTTCTACCCCCAATACTTTGGATAATAATATGGCATCAAAACCTTTCTCTATAAGCTCAAGTTCTAAAGACATTACTTCTTTTTCTGTTTTTGGAGAAGTTGTAAATGAATTTTCAAAAAAATCTAAGCTTTGTACTGCTGTTACTCCATCTTTTTTTAAAGCTGATACAAGCTTTCTTTCAAATATTTTTCTTGCGCTTTCATCTGGAGTAATACCAATAACCAGTACTTTCTCTGCTTCAAATGTTTCGATATCTGGATTCTTCCAGTTTTCTACTAGTTCACTAGATGTACAGCCAGAACATACTCCTATAATTATTGAAAGATATATATACCACTTATTCATAGTTACTTTATTATTTGTTTTAATCGTTCTACTACAATATTTGTATATTTTGGTGTTTTTTGTATGATAGATTCTCCAGATATTACATCTACATCCTTTAATGAAATATGACTGCTTCCTACTATAGAGAGGATGATGAGTTTATCTAATTTGTCTGGATGTTTATTTATAAAATTTCTCACATTGCGGGGTGGACTACCATACTCCCAAGAATTTATGATTATTAATGCGTCCCACTTATCTATATATACCGTAAACAAGGTATAAACATCTATTACCTTAAAATAAATACCATCTTTATAATTATGTTTTAAAATACCTTGGACCAATGAGTCTTTAAAACTACTGCCTTGTGAGGCGATTAATACTTTGGTTTTTGATCTACGATCATTAACCTCAAAAGGGATTACAGTATCCATAGCATATGTATACTCATGCCAAACCATAAAACCTATAAAAATTACAATAACAGAGATCAAAACTATTCTTATCATTCTTATCATCTGCTTATATCTTCTATTATTTTAGGGTTCTTAAAATTGGATATAGAGTATTGTAAAACTTTAAAAAAATTACCTAAAATTCATCAATAACTATTTTGGCAAACCTTAGGTTATTCTCTAATTTTACTTTTTGTTTTTTCTTAGAATACTTCCTGCATATTGAAATATCTCTGATTTTAATTTCTTGGAAATCTTATAAAAATTATCAAAGGATTTTTTTAATGATTCATGCTCTTTATAATAAAGAGTATCACAAGAAATAGTATCACACTCTAGCATACCCCCCAACTCACTCTCATGTTTTCTTATATTGGTATGTATATTCTCTAACTCATTCGCTATGAATATCATTTGTTCTTTAAAACTCTGTAACCTTTCAAAAAGATTGGGAGTTGTGGGTTCAAATACGTAAGAATTTAATAATTGATTGATAAAGTGTGCTTCATCTTTAATAAACTGAAGATTAGATTTCCACTCCAAAATATCTAGATGTATATCTTTTAATCCTTTTTCTGAAACAATAGTTGTTGTTGTCATTTTAATGGTTTTAAGATTCTACATAAAGTTACTGATATTCAGGTATTTAAAAAATGATAAATATCAGGTCTATTGCATTTTTCATTACATCTCTTTATATCCAGAAATACTAAAAGCTTTAAACAACACCTTTTTTGGACTCTTTGAAATATGATCGTATCAAAGCTTTGGTTTGATTCTCTGTCATACTATCTGCCTTAAGTACATCCCTTACCTTTATACTGATTTCTTTATAGTTATCATTAAGCTCTTTGTATAGCTTTTCTCCTGCTTCAGCTGGCCCGTATATAACGATATTGTCAGCATCTTTTATAAAAGGAATTATTTTTTTGAAATATACTTTGAATTGATGTTTCTCTCGCTCAAGAAACTTACTATCCTGCACAACATCTTGTGGACCTCCTTTAAGTCGTGTTCCAGACCCCCCATGTGCTCGAAAATTTTCAACCTCTGATACTACTGTAATCATATCATCGTTCTCCTGATTTACTGTTATGATATCTGCTTGTTCTTTATCTATCCAAATTCCTATATTTTTCATCTTCTTATGACTTTTTACAATTAAAATTGATGACTCTCTTTTTATAACAATTTATCACTCTTGCACAAACATGAGTTTACTTCATACATCAAATAATACAGCATCACACTTACCCAGTTATTAAAACTAAAAGCTTATTGAGCTAGTTTCTTAAATCATGTAATGCCAAAACAGGCACAGTAGAGTTATGGCCTAAGTCTTTGACCATTGGTCTAGAGAATATACTACCAAAAAAACTATGTTTTCTATTAAAAAAAGTAATCATATCGCTATCTCTACTTTCTACAAAACAACGCACACCTGATTTTACATCTATATTATGTAACGTATGGAAACTAATTTTTAATCCCTCAAAAGATTCTTCTAGCAGTTTCTTATTATTCTCCTGCTCCTCTGTCAATGAATCCCCATTAGAAATATACACCACACAAACTGTAGCATTACTTCTTTTTACTACTTCTATCAAACTTTGCAATTCTCTACGTTTGAAATTCATTTTGAAATCTGTAGGAAAAACAATTTCTTGAAGTGTATCATAGCTAGATTCACTAGGAATTGCCATAACAGGGCAACCTCTAGATTTCTCCATTACCAAAACTGTATTACTACCATAAATTACCTCTCTAGCATTAGTGGTACCTTTGGTTCCCATAATGATCATTTCTATATCTTGTTTTTCAACAATATCTTTGATCGCATCTAGTATATCATTAAACTGAGAGACCATATAAAATTTATGATTGGCATAATCATCTCTAAAACTTAATCTTTCTAAAATTTTACCCAGCCCTTGCTCTGATTTCTCTTTGGCTTCTTCATAAAACTTCTCTCCTGGTTCAGGAACTGCCATACTTTCTAGAGCATACCCTGTTACATTAAAAGTATTAAGTATATAAAAATCACATGATTCATTTTTATATAGTTCTAGAGCATATGTAATCGCATTCCATGCGTTTTTTGAAAAATCTGTAGGTAATAAAATCTTCTTTTTCATTACTTCTGTTTTATTTGATTAGTTTAATAAATATAAGCATATAGCACTGTACGAACTATGATAATTATCAACTTACTCTGGGATTACCAGAAAAGGTATAGAAAGGTGAAATCCTAATTTTTTGATAACTGGTTCGCGGGTAACACTTTCTATAAAACCGTGCTTGCGATGTGCCATACACAATATATCAATATTGGCTGTTTCAATAAACTCTGTAATGTGTGCTGTTTTTTGCTCCATACGAGGTATCCAATGAATGCAATAATTAAGGTCTCCTAAATTATCTTTAAGACCTTGAAGGTTGTGTTCTTGTGTATCATCCAGCTTCTCTTTTTCACTGATATGTAGAATTCTAATATTAGAAGAGCACATAGTAGCAATATCTGTAATTGGTCTTAATTCTTCTTTAGTAAAAGCAGTTTTAAAATCAGTTGCAAAAGCAATTTCTGACGGATTTTGATACTCTAACTCACTAGGTATAGCCAATACTGTGCAGTCTTTAATTTTTTTAATAACTTTTACCGTATTACTCCCCACAAGCACTTCTTTTGCTCCACTTGCTCCTTTGGTACCCATAACTACAAGATCTATATCCTTATTTTGTATAGTCTTGTTAATTGTTTCCAGTATTTTTTTGGATACCGAAAGTGACTCAAAAGTATGATTAAACTCTCGTGTTTCTCTAGTGATCGCATGCACTACTTCATCAAGTTTTTCTTGAGACTCATTACTTAATTTTTTATACAACTTATCCCCTTTTCCAGTATCTAATCTACTGGTAAATACAGGAGTCTGCACATCAAAAGTGTTTAAAATATAGAAGATACATTCTTCATCTTTAAACAATCGTGTAGCATAAAAAAGAGCGCTATACGCATTATTAGAAAAATCGGTAGGTACAAGTATTCTTTTCATCTGTTTTTATATTGTTTTTTAAAAATCAAATAGAATAAATCAATATCATTTTTGGTTGAATCCAACCTCTCTCTCAAAAGTCATTTTTATACTATTATCAATTATAGTTTATACCACAAATCTATCTTCTAAAAACTAAGATTACTATGACAAATCTCATGTCTTCATAATTTTATAGTTCTGTATCAGCAGGAATTACCAAAAATGGAATCATAGAATCAAATGTCATTTTTTTAATCACAGGTTCTTTTATTATTTTTTCTATAAAACTCTGTTCATATTTAATCATTACCAAAAGATCAATTTCTAATTCTTCTACAAATGCCTGAACTGCATTCTTTACACTAGAAAAATCTGATATAACATGAAAATCATATTTTACATGTTTAAAATACTCTTCCAAAGAATTAGAGTTGTAATTCTGTAAAGGGTCTAACCTGTTTTTATCATAAATATGAATCATTCTAATAGTCGATTGATGCTTTTTTGCAAAATCCAATATAGGATTCATCTCTGATCTATAATACATTCTCTCAAAATCTGTAGCAAAAGCTATTTCAGAAATCTTTTTGAAATACGAATCTTCTGGAATAATCAGAATCGGGCAATGTGATATTGTTTTAATTACATTTTGCGTATTGCTTCCTAAAAAAATTGACTTTGCGCCAGTGGCCCCTTTGGTTCCAATAATGATCATATCATATGGCGTTTGATCATAAAGTTCGTCTATATTTTGAGTCAACGACCCTCGACTACTTATCGTTTTAAAGGTATGTTCTCTACCTGGATTAGAATTCTTTATATCTTCTATAACCATCTCTAATCTCTGTTGAGATTCCTGTTTTACTGTATCATAAAGACGTCCTATTAATTGAGAACTTACAATCCCCACAAGTTGTACTGGTTCTAGATCATATGTGTTTAATAAATAAAACTCACAAGTATTTTTTCTGTATAATTCTATCGCATATAATATGGTATTCCATGCGTTATCAGAAAAATCTGTAGGAATCAAGATTCGTTTCATTTCTTTGTTTTTATCGTTTTATAACCATGTACCAGTACTCTAATAAGTAGCCTTCATTTATTTCGTGTTTATCACTTCATTCTCTCCTCTGATGGGATAACTAAAAACGGGATATTAGTATGATAAGCTATTTGATTAATTACAGGTTTGAACAGTAAATTCTCAAAAAAAGAATGTTTGTTATGAATCATAATCAATAAATTGATTTTATATTTTTTCTGAAAATCTTCTACTGCCTCCAACACATCCATACCTTCAGCAATATGAAAAAGGCGTACATTATCTTTAAAATACTCATCAAGACTTTCTTTGGTTTTCTGGCGATCATTGTCTAATGATACTCCAGAATAAGCATTCAAGATGTTAAGTCTACATTTATGCTTATCAGAAATTTCTTTTACCAATGGTAAATATTTATTCTCTATACTCAAGTTATAATCTGTAGGAAACAAAACATCTGTAGGTTTCTCAAATTCAAAACCAGAAGGCACAGCAATGACAGGACAATTTACTTTTTTTATAGTATACATTGTATGCGTACCAATAAAAACCTCTTTGGCTCCTGTTGCCCCTTTGGTTCCCATAACAATGAGGTCAATATCATGTTCCAAAATAGTTTCTTTGATTTCGCCAATAAGGGTATTAAAAGTAGACAATCTAACAAAATGATGTTTAGGATTATCAAATTCCTTTTTGATTCTTTCTTCTATTCGTTCTACTTCTCGTTTTGAATTAATCATTGCAATATCCTCCATACCATAAGGCGCTGGATTCTCTATAAGATACCCTGTATGATATGACACTGGGGTAAATGTATTGAGTAGATAAAAAGTAGCTTCTTCTTCTCTAAATAAATTTAATGCATATCTGATTGCATTGTATGCATTATCAGAAAAATCTGTAGGTAATAAAATTCGTTTCATAATTTTACTATTTTAATATCGTTGTAAATTTTGCATTGCTAAAAAAGGAATCTTGATATGCAACCCTATCTTGTCGATGGTAGATTGTTGCAACATGCATTCTAAGTAAGAATGTCTAGAATTTACCATCACTAAAAAATCTATTGTATGATTTTTTACAAAACGGTTTATCGCAGTTGTTAGGTCTTCTGCTCCTTCTTGATGAAATAACAGTTCAGCATTGGGCAATGAGGCTTCTAGGAAATCTTTATTATCTTCTTGCCTAATAGAAAGCGTATCGTAATTTGAAACATGAAGAAAATTAATCCCAGACCTAAAACTCTTGGTCAATGTACTCAATAGTTTCAGTTCTCTTCTTTTGAATGGGAGCAAGTAATTTGTAGGAAACAGTACATTCTTTGGCGGACTATAACTACAATCACTCGGGATTGCCAATAATGGACATTTCACATATTTTAATACCTGTAAAGTATTACTACCAAAAGTAAGTTTTCTATCATCTGTCTTGCCTCTGGTACCCATAATAAGTATATCGATACTCTCTCTATCTACGAGATCATTAGCCTCATCAATGAGGCTTCCAAATAAAGATAAGGTTCTATACTCATGTCGAGGATTTGGCGAAATTTCTTTTATGGTAGAAAGCACGCTTTCTAATGCTTCTTCTGAGTTTTTATGTACAATCTCCTTTAATTCATTAAAGTCATCACGAGAGACCAAATTAGTATGATCATATACCTCATCTGCATAGGCATGTATAATATAAAAATCAGAACGCTCATATTTAAAAAGCTCAACAGCATATTGTAAAGCATTCATTGCATTTTTTGAAAAATCTACAGGAACCAATATTTTTCTCATTATTCTGTTTTTTTTATATTGTTGAACTCAAAACTAGAGAATCATAAGGGTAGAAACTATGATTTTTATCAGCTGAGGAATAAAGAATAACGTGATATTTATCATAGTATAGCTGACTTTACTTCATCAATTTTGCAGCAAATAAATTCTATGTCCGAACATATTTGTTTTCACTGTGGAAATGACTGTGATACCACCGTAATCAAATTCGATCAAAAAGCATTCTGCTGTAATGGATGCAAAACTGTTTATGAGATTTTTTCAACAAATGACCTATCATGTTATTATGATCTACAATCTTCTCCTGGTGCAATTCCAGAAGAAATTCAAGGCAAGTACGATTACCTAGATACCACTGTTATTGCAGAAAAATTAATCGAATTTAATGACGGAAATACTCAAATAATCACATTATACATTCCTCACATGCATTGTAGTTCATGTATATGGATATTAGAAAACCTACATAAATTAAAATCTGCCATTACGGTTTCTCATGTGAATTTTCCTAAAAAAACTGTTCGTGTCACCTATAAAAGTGATCTGATTTCTCTCAAGGAATTAGTCATTTTATTAAACTCTATTGGCTACGAACCTTATATAAGTCTTGATGATTATACTGCTGGTAAAAAACAAGTAAATCGAAGCTTAATATACAAACTTGGTATTGCTGGATTTGCTTTTGGAAACGTGATGTTCTTATCCTTTCCTGAATATTTTGAAGTATCAGAGTACTGGCTTGAGCAATACAAACATCTTTTTCGCTGGTTGATGTTTACTTTTTCATTACCTGTTGTTTTTTATGCTTCTCAAGACTATTTTATATCGGCATACAAAGGATTACGCTCCAAAATATTAAACATAGATGTTCCTATTGCCTTAGGAATTCTTGTTCTTTTCTTGAGAAGTACCGCAGAAATCATTTTTGATTGGGGAACAGGTTTTTTTGATAGCCTGACTGGACTTGTATTTTTTCTTCTCTTAGGGAAATTTTTTCAACAAAAAACCTATTCGTTTTTATCCTTTGAACGAGATTACAAATCTTATTTCCCTATTGCAGTAACAAAAATTTCTTCTGTAAAAGAACGAAAAGAAGAAAACATACAAGTATACGATATCAAAAAAGGAGATCGATTATTGATCAGAAACGGTGAACTGATCCCCGTAGATGCTATTCTCATAGATGGTAATGCACAAATTGACTATAGTTTTGTAACTGGCGAAAGCGAATCCGTATCAAAACAATCTGGTGATACTCTTTTTGCTGGTGGAAGACAACTATATGGTGCTATAGAGATCGAAGTATTAAAGTCTGTAGAACAAAGTTACCTCACGCAACTATGGAGTAATGATGTATTTAACAGAGATAAATCAGCTTCGTTTACCAATCTTACTGATACAATTAGCAAATATTTTACCATAACCATTCTATGTATTGCGGTACTTGCTACTTCTTTTTGGATTGTGGTAGATTCTTCAAAAGCAGCACAGGTATTTACTGCCGTACTTATTATTGCATGTCCTTGCGCACTAGCATTGGCAAGACCATTTGCTTTAGGTAATATTTTACGCTTTTTTGGAAAAAGTAAATTTTATCTCAAAAATGCAGACGTTATTGAGCAATTAGCTATGGCAGATACCATGATTTTTGATAAAACAGGAACTATCACCACCACGATCACCAGTAATGTAACTTATGAAGGAATGGAACTAACACCCGAAGAGGAATCGTTACTCAAAAACACATTACGTGCATCAAATCATCCTCTGAGCAGAACTTTGTATGATACACTGGCGGCACATGATATTATGACCCTAGATGAATACCATGAGCATATAGGAAAAGGAATCGAAGGGAAGAAACAACAACAAAGCATTAAAATAGGTTCTGCTAATTTTGTAGGAAACACTACCTCCTCTGAAATTACCAACACCTCTGTTTATATTAGCACCAATCAGGAATACAAAGGTCGATATGTATTTCACAATCAATATAGAAAAGGGGTTAACAAAGTATTTAATCGATTATTTAAAACTCATAGGCTTGCCATTCTATCGGGCGATAATGAAGGTGAAAAAGAGTATCTAAAGCAGGTATTACCAAAAAACACGTCTTTGCTCTTTGATCAAAAACCCGATGATAAACTCAATTACATTAGATCTATACAACAAAAAGATCAAAAAGTAATCATGGTTGGTGATGGGCTTAATGACGCCGGAGCACTGGCTCAAAGTGATGTTGGCATTGCCATATCAGAGAATGTAAATGTTTTTTCTCCTGCATGTGACGCTATTTTAGATGCCTCAAAATTTGATGCTATCCCTGCTTATCTCAAGATGTCAAAAAAAGCCATTACAATTATCAAATCAAGCTTCGTCGTATCCTTTTTATACAATCTTATCGGATTATACTTTGCTGTAACTGGTCAATTATCTCCAGTAATAGCAGCTATCTTAATGCCATTAAGCTCTATATCTATAGTTGCCTATGTTACTATACTTACCAATTGGTCTGCGAGAAAACTAATTCCAAAAGAATGATGAACTCGAATGATGATCATAATCCAATCCAGCATTTTCAACAATGGTTTCATGAAGTAGATAATGCATATCCAGAAGAAGAGACCAATGCTATGACATTATCAACTATTGGCAAAGATGGTTTCCCTAAAAGTAGAATTGTATTACTAAAACGTTTTACCTGGGAAGGCTTTATTTTTTTCACAAATTATACCAGCGAAAAAGGGAGAGCAATTGCAAAAAACAATAAAGTATCCATTACTTTCAATTGGAAAACATCAAAACGAGAAGTCTTTATCACTGGTAAAGCAGAAAAAATTGCAAAAAACCTCTCTGAAGGATATTTTGACTCTCGTCCAGAAGGTAGTAAACTAAGTAGTTGGGCTTCTGACCAAAGTAATGTAATTTCTTCTAGAAGAGTACTAGATGAAAATCTACATCATTACGAAACTAAGTTTCGAGCTCAGACCATTCCAAAACCTGAATATTGGGGTGGATACATCATTAAACCTTATAAAATTGAATTCATAGAACATGAACCTATAACAGGGTTCAAACGCATCACATCCTATACACTTACCTCTAATTATAACTGGCTCAAAAATATACGATTTTGCTAGAGATTAGCTCTTTCTTTAGGCTATCCCCTATATACGGCATGTTTTTATTCCTAAAAATCGATATATAGGACACCAACCCATAAAACCAGTAAGTATCAAAACACCTGAAATAGACAACAAAACAATCCCTAAAGTATCAGAGATCTAATTATTATAAACAAATAAGCTAATACAATTCCTATAATAATTGAAACTGCTCCATCTATTTTTGCATAGTTTTTTTACAAAGCCCGCTTTTTATTTTGAATATTTTAAAACAAAAACACCAGATTAATATTTTTTGAAATTTTGATTCTTTCTTATATAGAACCATTCTACATATTGTAGGATAATTCTCTACTAATCGCTGATATCTATGTTTTTATACAAAATTCTTAAGGAAATACAAATTAAAAGCTGATAAATATCATTTTTTTAGAGCATCATCAAACCTACTTTTGACTCATAATAAAAAAAGTATGGGTGTAATTTATATCCTATTAACGATTAGTATCGTTGTTGCCGTTGTTTTTTTTGTAAGTTTCATCATGTCCGTCAGAAATGGCCAATATGACGATGTATATACGCCTTCAATTCGAATGCTTTTTGATGATGAACTTATAAAAGAAAGCAAAGAAAAATCTTCGGAATCCGTTAAAACTAAACAATCTTAATATGGAAATGGAACAATTCTATTACGATAATAAAATCGTAAAAAAATTCTTGTATGCGACTCTCTTCTGGGGTATTGTCGGAATGTCTGTAGGTCTATTACTGGCATTCATGTTTTTATTCCCTAATCTTACAGATGGGATCTCTTGGCTAAGTTTTGGGCGATTGCGTCCACTACATACCAATGCTGTTATTTTTGCATTTGTGGGTAACGCCATCTTTGCAGGGGTTTACTACTCTACACAGCGGTTATTAAAAACCCGCATGTTTAATGACACACTGAGTAATCTTAACTTTTGGGCATGGCAATTGATTATTGTAGGAGCTGCGATTTCGCTTCCATTGGGATACACTACATCAAAAGAATATGCTGAACTCGAATGGCCTTTTGATATTGCCATAGCTATTGTATGGGTTGCTTTTGGATGGAACCTCATTGGAACCATTTTAAAAAGAAGACAACGCCATATGTATGTTGCCATTTGGTTTTATTTGGCAACTTTTGTTACTGTAGCTGTTCTTCATATTTTTAATAGTTTAGAATTACCTGTGAGTGCTTTAAAAAGTTATTCTGTATACGCAGGAGTACAAGACGCTTTGGTACAATGGTGGTATGGGCATAATGCGGTGGCATTTTTTCTTACTACTCCCTTTCTTGGGCTTATGTATTATTTTATTCCCAAAGCGGCAAATAGACCTGTATATTCATACCGATTATCTATTGTACATTTCTGGTCTTTGATCTTTATATATATCTGGGCAGGACCTCATCACTTGTTATACTCAACCTTGCCAGATTGGGCACAGAATCTTGGGGTAGCTTTCTCTATAATGCTTATTGCCCCGTCATGGGGAGGTATGATCAACGGTCTTTTGACATTAAGAGGTGCTTGGGATAAAGTACGTACTGATCCTGTTCTAAAATTTATGGTAGTAGCCATTACAGGATATGGTATGGCAACTTTTGAAGGACCTATGTTATCACTAAAAAATGTAAATGCTATTGCACATTTTAGCGACTGGATTATTGCCCATGTTCACGTAGGAGCATTGGCTTGGAACGGGTTTCTAACCTTTGGGATGGCATACTGGTTAATTCCTAGACTATTTAAGACTAAATTATGGTCAACAGGACTAGCCAATGTTCATTTCTGGATAGGTACATTAGGTATCATCATGTATGCCTTACCAATGTATGTTGCTGGATTTGTACAAGCATCTATGTGGAAACAATTTAATCCTGACGGAACACTTACTTATGGTAACTTTCTAGAAACTGTAAACGAAATTATCCCAATGTACTGGATGCGTGCTATTGGTGGTAGTATGTTTATTTTTGGAATGTTTATCATGGTATATAACGTTATCAAAACTATAAAAAATGGTAGTGCTGTTACAGATGAACTTGCAGAAGCTGCTCCTCTTACCAAAGTAACAAAATACAGAACATCAAAAGAGGGATATCACACATGGTTAGAAAGAAGACCTGTAAAACTTACCATCTTTGCTACTATTGCTATTTTGATTGGAGGTATTGTACAGATAGTACCTACATTAATGGTAGAATCCAATATCCCAACAATAACTAGTGTAAAACCATATACTCCTCTTGAACTAGAAGGACGAGATATTTATATCAGAGAGAGTTGTGTCTCTTGTCACTCCCAAATGATCAGACCTTTCCGTAGTGAAGTAGAACGATATGGTGAATACTCAAAAGCAGGAGAATATGTCTATGATCATCCTTTTTTATGGGGAAGTAAACGTACAGGACCAGATTTAATGAGAATTGGAGGAAAATATTCTGATAACTGGCATCTTAATCATTTTTATGACCCACAAACAACCTCATCGGGATCTATTATGCCAAGTTACAAATGGTTGATCAAAGATAAATTGGATCGTTCTCTAACAGAAGATAAGATGGAAGCTATGGTAACTCTTGGTGTACCATATACAACAGAGGAAATAGCCAGAGCACAAAAATGGATGGATGAACAAGCAACTGGGATTGAAAAAAACCTGTATAGTGACCCTGATTTTGCAAAAACCTATGAAGCTGATAAAAAGTATGCAAAAGAAAATGGATTAGAATTTATAGAAATGAGAGATAGAGAAGTTGTAGCTCTTATTGCATATATACAGCGATTAGGAACCGATATTAAAGTGGTTACCAAAAAAACTGTAAGTTCAAAATAACCTAAAAATAACAACTGAAACTCATAAAACCTGATTTTTAAAAATGAAGTGGTTTTCTATAAATCACACAACATTTTATTAAATCTTAAAAAAAGTTTCATTAATAAAGAATATACATCATGCTAAAATTTGTAAAAGGCCATATGGAAAGTATTGAAGGTATTGAGGTTTATCCAATGATTTCACTTCTTATCTTTTTTATATTCTTTTCTGTGCTATTCTGGTGGGTTTTCACCGCAAAAAAAGAACATATAAAAGAAGTTAGTCAACTCCCATTAGAAACCGAAAACGAAACCACGTTATGAGAAGTACCGCATCCTATTTAAGAGTTATCACTTTTCTATTCATAGCGTATTTATTAATAGAATTCACTATCGAATCAGGAGAAGAATCTGCATTCATGGTAGAGCCATTATCATGGTTGATTATGGGCATGGTTCTATTATTTGTTGTTGCTATAGAAATTAGTTTAGAAGCATTGCGAAGTATCTTGTTTCGATCCTTGAAACCAGATGCTCAAGAACGATATCTCCAAGCAGAAAGAATTAAAAAAGAACAACAATTCAAATGGATTAAAAACATGTACCTAAAACTCCTTGACAGTAAACCTGTGGAGGAGGAAGGTGAAATTGTTCTTGATCATGATTACGATGGAATCAAAGAACTTGATAATAATCTTCCGCCATGGTGGGTATATAGCTTTTATGCAACTATCATATTTGGAGTCATCTATTTAGTCCGTTTTCATGTTCTAAATGATTATACACAGGTAGAAGAATATGAAACAGAAGTTGCCGAAGCTAAAATTGCGATCGAAAAATACAAAAAAACAGCTAAAGATTTGGTTGATATAAATACGGTTACATTGCTTACTGATGCGGCTGATATAAAAGCTGGTAAAGCAGTTTTTACAGCTAACTGTGTTGCTTGTCACAAAGCAGACGGTGGTGGAGGTATTGGCCCTAATCTTACTGATGAATTTTGGATTCTTGGAGGTGGTATCAAAAATGTATTCAAAACTGTATCAGAGGGAGGACGAGATGGAAAAGGAATGGTTGCTTGGAAACAAACACTTAAGCCTCTTGAAATGGCACAGGTGTCAAGTTACATCATTACATTGGGCGTTACTGCTCCTGCCGAACCCAAAGAAGCACAAGGAGATTTATGGGTTGACCCTGATGCTCCTAAAAAAGAAATCCCCACAGAGGAAGAAAACATAGAAATCGTTTCGGATTCAACCTCAGTAGCGAGTAAATAACATAAAATAACAAGGTGGTCTGAAAAATCATAAATGAACACTAAATAACCAATACTGGGCTTGTCAGAAACTTATAATAGTTCCATAATAAAAATTCTGATAAGCTCAGTTACCATCACTTTTGATTTTCAGACTACTTTTTTTTAAAAAAACAAAGAAGTTTTTAGCTCTAATACAATGAGATTATAACCTTTTTATAAGGACAAAGAAATCACCACGCAGTTCAGAATAACATTGTAATATATATAAAATTGGAAACACCAGTAAACGAAAAATTTAGAGATTCTATTGCTACCATAAATAAAGAAGGAGGTCGTGCATGGGTTTTTCCTAAAAAACCTAGTGGTCGGTTTTATGCTTACCGCAAATGGGTTAGTTACGGGTTACTAATATTCCTACTCTCTGCGCCTTTTATAAAAATAAAAGGAAATCAATTTCTACTCTTCAATGTTCTAGAAAGACGATTCAATATTTTTGGAGCTCCATTTTGGCCTCAGGATTTTCATTTATTCGTGATTTCAATGATCATTGGGATTGTCTTCATCACTTTGTTTACAGTTGCTTTTGGTCGAATTTTTTGTGGGTGGATATGTCCGCAGACTATTTTTATGGAAATGGTTTTTAGGAGAATTGAATATTGGATTGAAGGAGACCGAGGAAAACAAATACGTCTTGACAAACAATCTTGGAATGCTGAAAAAATAAAGAAACGTGTGCTAAAATCGGTTATCTTTTTTATTATCTCTTTCTTGATCGCTAATGTTTTTATGGCCTATTTAATTGGTAGTGATCAATTATTACAATATGTCATCGATGGCCCTTTTGAGCATCTAAGTACATTAATCTCTTTATTAATATTTACAGCTGTTTTCTATTTCATATTTGCATCGTTTCGAGAACAGGTATGTATTATTGCCTGTCCCTACGGTAGATTACAAGGGGTCTTACTGGATTCTCAATCTATTGTTGTTGCTTATGATTATAAACGAGGAGAAAAAGATGTAGGAAGAGCAAAGTTTAGAAAAAATGAAGATCGCCCTTCTAGCGGAAAAGGAGATTGTATCGATTGTTTTCAATGTGTACATGTATGCCCAACAGGGATCGACATTCGTAATGGCACACAACTAGAGTGTATCAATTGCACTGCTTGTATTGATGCTTGTGATCATATGATGGAAAAAGTAAATCTACCTAAAGGATTAATACGATATGCCAGTGAAGATAATATTGCTAAAAAAGCTAAATTTAAATTTACACCAAGGTTAAAAGGATACAGTAGCGTTCTGGTAATTCTTACTGGAGTATTACTAGGAATGTCTTTTTTGAGAAATGATGTTGAAGCAAATATTCTAAGGCTACCAGGACAGTTATATGAGAGAAAGGCTGATAATATTATTAGTAATGTATACACTTATAAGCTTGTTAACAAAACTACTGTTAAAATAGAAGATGTTCGTTTTAAACTCATTTCTCACACAGGGAAAATAGAATTGGTGACTCATAAAAATTTTATAGTCCCCAAACAAGGAATTGCAGAGGGAACGCTTTTTATAGAAATTAATGGTGCAGCGCTCAAAGGTGATAGTGACCGATTAAAAATTGGAGTCTATAGTAATGATAAATTGATCGAAACGACAACTACGGCATTTTTAGGCCCTAGAAGTTATCGATAAACGGCTATGCCATAAATAAAAATGGGTTTCAGCTCATGCTAAATCCTACAATAGAACCAAAAAAATTAAAAATATGAAAATAAACTGGGGAACATCTATCATATTAGCATTCATAGGATTCATCTCTTTTATCCTATACTTTGTTATAAAAATGAATATAAATCAAAATTATCAACATGATTTGGTAACAGAGGATTATTATAAAAAAGAGCTCGCTTTTCAGGATGAGATTAATGCCGAAGAAAACTCAAAAACTCTTACCAATGATATCACAATCAAAAAAAAGGATGAAGGATTAGTAATCTCTTTTCCAAAGGATAAAAATTATAATGATATCAAAGGGACTATATTCTTATACAGACCATCCAACAAAAAACTAGATATTAAAATCCCTATTTCTCTATCTAATTCAACATTTGTAATCAAAGATCAAGAGCTTTTAGACGGTAGATGGAATATTACTGTCGACTGGAAATATCAGGGAATTTCATACTTATTCAAAAAATCTATTACGTATTAAAATGTGGATATCGGCAATCATATTAGGCTTATTAGGTAGTTTTCACTGTGTGGGAATGTGCGGACCTATTGCTTTTATGTTACCCGTAAATAGATCCAATACAACGCAAAAGTTTTTCCAGATATTTTTATATCATTTTGGTCGATTATTAGCCTATAGCATCATTGGATTATTTTTTGGTATTCTAGGAAAAAGTCTGAACATTTTTGGAATGCAACAAAAATTATCGATTTTGGTTGGTGTTCTCATGATTCTTTTTGTTCTAACTCCATACCATATCTTATCAAAATATAATTTCTCTAAACCTATTTATGGCCTTATTACCAAGGTCAAAAATGCACTCGGAGCTGCATTGAAAAAGAAAAGTCCTGATACCTTTCTTTCTATTGGTTTTTTAAATGGTTTTTTACCTTGTGGCCTAATTTATATGGCAGTGTTTGGGGCTATCGCTTCTGGTCATATTCTAAAAAGCAGCTTATATATGTTTCTCTTCGGGATAGGCACGATACCCCTTATGACAATTACAATTTATGCAGGTAATTTCCTTACTCAAAAGACACGTAAACATATTCAAAAAGCTATTCCTTTGCTTATTATATTAATAGGACTTCTTTTTGTAATACGTGGTCTTGGATTAGGCATTCCTTATCTCTCTCCAAAACCTGCTGCAGAAATAGTTTCTGCTAATTTTGAATGTCATTAAATTATAGTAATACCAGTTGTACTTTGAATTTTCTGTAAAAGAAAATCAGTTATTTTTTGTTTATGCAAAGAAGAAAAAGTTAGCATAGCTATAGCTACGGTTAATTTTTATTCTGAAGCATAGGCGAAAAAGAGAATTTTATTGCGGTAAATTCAAAGTGTAAATGGTATAAATTTATCAACCACAATTATTTTTGAATACTGTAACTTATGTTACTGTAATCAATACTGAAAATCTGTAAATTTACACGTATAAAAAATGATACATACCCTACAGTTTTGTCAAAAATTGACTGTAATGTAACTCTGTTTTATCCGTCTTATTTATATATGATTATACAACTGTAATAGCCATGCAAAAATATCTTGATGCATTTATTGATTCTTTTATTGGTAACCTACAGTGGACGTGGAAATCAATAGTGTTTGAGGTTCCTTGGTATACCAATTATTTTTGGGGACTTATTGCTATTTCATTAATAGTATGGGCTCTAGAGATTATGTTTCCCTGGCGAAAAAATCAATCTATTTTCAGAAAAGATTTTTGGTTAGACGGCTTCTATATGTTTTTCAATTTTTTTCTTTTTGCTATTGCAATCAGTGGTTTTTACAAGTTACTCAGTTTATTTTTTGAAGATATTGGAGTCTCTGCAAACACCTTTACCTTAATTGATATCTCTAAGACATCTACATGGATACAACTTATTGTATTTTTTATTCTCCTTGATTTTGTACAATGGTTTACCCATATTTTATTGCATAGATATTCCTTTCTTTGGAAATTTCATGCAATACACCATTCTGTAAAAGAAATGGGATTTGCAGCACATCTACGGTATCATTGGATGGAAAACATACTATATAAACCTCTTAAAACTATTGGAGTGATGGTGCTAGGTGGTTTTGAACCTGAACAGGCTTATATTGTTCATTTTATAGCAATTACTATTGGACATCTTAATCATTCGAATATCAAAATTACCTGGGGGTCATTAAAATATATATTTAATAATCCTGTGATGCATTTATACCATCATTCTTATACACTACCTAAAGGAGTACATGGAGTAAATTTTGGGATCAGCTTAAGCATATGGGACTATCTCTTTAAAACTCATTATATCCCAGAAGATAGCGGTACTATTGAATTAGGGTTTCCTGGAG
The DNA here is from genome assembly GCF_002924285.1 of Aquimarina sp. I32.4. Taxonomy (NCBI): domain Bacteria; kingdom Pseudomonadati; phylum Bacteroidota; class Flavobacteriia; order Flavobacteriales; family Flavobacteriaceae; genus Aquimarina; species Aquimarina sp. I32.4. The sequence continues at coordinate 53,683 of NZ_PGUB01000011.1, forward strand.
ATGATAAAGTACCCAAAAAATTTATTGATCAGCTCTTTTATGGTTTCAGAAGCTCTAAAAAAACTAAATCGTCATAGAAAATAAGGTAGTTTCTGGCTTGCTTCGTTGTAACCTTAAATCAAAAGCCATACAGATATTACGAACAAAAGGTCTTCCTTTTTCTGTAACTTGTATTCCATTATCATCAATATGTAGCAATCCATCTACCTGAAGTTCTTCTAAATTCTGTAGTACTTCTGGCAATTCTTTAAAATATAAATCATCTCCTTGCCATTTGGTATAAAAATGACACATTAAACTTAAAATATGTTTACGTATGATTTGATCTTCTATACTCAAAATATGACCTCTATACACAGGTATAATCCCTTCATTAACCAAGTGTTGATATTCTGCCACTCCTTTTACATTTTGAGCAAATCCGTACCAACTATCACTAATAGAGGATACCCCTAAACCAATCATTGCATGTGTCTTTGAAGCTGTATACCCCATGAAATTACGATGTAACGCCTGATCTTGCATAGATTGATATAACGAGTCATTTTTAAGTGCAAAATGATCCATTCCTATCTCTACATATCCTACTTCTGACAATAATTTTTTTCCAATTTCATATTGTCTTCGTTTTTGCTTTGCTGTTGGCAAGTTTGATTCTTTGAATCCTCTTTGTCCATTTCCTTTTTGCCATGGCACATGAGCATAGCTATAAAATGCTAACCGATCTGGGAGTAATTCTTTTGTTTTCAAAATAGTATCCACTACCGCTTCTTCTGTTTGAAAAGGCAGTCCAAAAATAATATCATGACCTACTGAGGTATACCCTATTTCTCTGGCTATTTCTGTAACTTCTTTTACATTCTTAAAAGGTTGTATTCTACGAATTGCTTTTTGTACAGTTTCATCATAATCTTGCACTCCATAACTTACTCTTCTGAAACCCACATCATATAAAGCTTGTAAGTGTTCTCTAGTTGTATTGTTAGGGTGTCCTTCAAAACTAAATTCATAATCCTTTGCTTTCTCTACTCCCAGAAAAATTCCATTAATCAGATACTGTAAATTCTCTGGAGAAAAAAAAGTGGGAGTTCCCCCTCCTAGGTGTAATTCTTTTATTTTTGGTCGAGTCTCAAAAAGTTCTAGGTATAGCTGCCACTCTTTGAGCACTGAATTGATATAAGGGATTTCGACATTATGTCTTTTTGTAATCCTTTTATTACATCCACAAAATGTGCACATACTCTCACAAAATGGTAAATGAATGTATAAACTGATCCCTTCGGCATCGTTACTTTCTATAAAAGATCGTTGTAAAGAGGCAGCCCATTCTTTTAGTGAGAATGTATTAATATCCCAATAAGGAACGGTAGGGTAACTTGTATATCTAGGTCCTGGAATATTATATTTCTGAATTAGATTCGTACACATTTTTTTTATTTTTTAGAACTATTCTTGTTTGCAAGATTAGTTACAATCTTGCCAGTTATTTTTTTCTTTATCTTATCCTATATAGAATCTAATTATTCATGCAATACCAAAAAGGGTATATCTGTATGATAGCTTATCTTTTCTACTACAGGATGAAATAATATTCGCTGGAAGAAATTAAGGTTTTTGGCAATCATAGTAATCATATCTATATCTCTACTTTCTACAAAGCATTGTACTGCTTCTTCGATATTTGTATTAGATAAAAAATGAAAACTATGCTTCATATCATCTAGAGAATCATCTAGAAAATCTTTATTTCTTTTTTGTAAATCGGATAATTCTTGTTCTTTTTTGGCAATATGTACCACTCGTAAGGTTGCATCATTTAGAGTAAGTGTATCCATAATAGTATTCAACACTCTACTTTTATAATACATATTATAATCTGTAGGAAATGCGATTTCTTTGGGCTTAGAATAGGTTGCTTTTTCTGGGATGACCAAAACAGGGCACTTTACTTTTGTGATCACATCACCAGTATTACTACCAATAGTTTTTTCTTTAAGCCCTGAAGCTCCTTTGGTTCCCATGATGATAAAATCAATCTCTTTTTCTTTTACTTGTTTTCTGATAGCATCTACAAAAAAGATATATTCATTAATAGTATGCACATGATGTTTGGTATTAAGAGGCAACTTTTCTATTCTTTTAATAAGGAGCTGCATTTGCTCTTTATCGCTATAAGTAGCTTTTTCTAGCACCGTTTCTTTTGAAGTATAAAAAGAATCTCCCCCTATCATTTCTTCGAATGGTGAGACGTGCAACAAGTAAAAATTACATTTCACCCTCTTAAAAAATGAAAGCGCATACACAATGGCATTCCAAGAATTTTCAGAAAAATCTGTAGGGATCAGGATATTCTTCATGTTTAATACTTTCTAATACAACAAATGTATTAGGATGTATGCATGAAAAATATGATAAAAATCAGTTTGGGTATATTTGTGTTTTAATCTACTAGTTGAAGACCATCTAGGTTTAGAATTTTTATATTTCGCCCATCAATGTCAATCAGCCCATCTTTTTTAAAGCTTGACAATGCTCTTATCAGGCTTTCTGTAGCGATACCTGCAACACTTGCTAGGTCATTTCTAGATATTTTTATACTGTCTTCAGGCTTTTTATTAAGTACTTCTGCAAACTGAAGTATAGTCTGCGCTGTTTTTTTACGAACAGAACTATACGCCATTTGTAATAGTTGTTCTTTGATTTCTGATAAGTTCTCAGTAAGCAACTCCATCAACTCAAAAGAGATGTTTTTACTTTTTTCTACAATATCTTTGAGATCACTTTTTGATATTCCTGCTAATTCTGTGTCTTCTACAGTTGTTGCTGATTCTAAATAAGGTGTATTATCTATAAAAGAGGTAAACCCTAAAAAATCATCTGCCTTATATAATGTGGTAATTAATTCTTTACCACTTTCATCCATTTTATGAGTTTTTACTACTCCTTTTAGAATTAAATATATATTATTAGAATGCTCTCCTTCTTTATAGATGACTGCTCCTTTTTTTACTTTAGAAATCTCACCATAATCATCAAAAAAATTCTTTAATTCATTCAAATTTCTAAGTCCGCTATCCTCAGAATTATCTATTGTAGATAGTTCTTGTTCTTTAACCATTTTGGAAATAATAGCCGCTTTTGCCAAGCGACTTTCTATTGCGCTCAATAGCTCTTCTTCTTCAAAAGGTTTGGTCAGGTAATCATCTGCTCCCAAATTCATTCCTTTTCGAATTTCTTTGTGTTCAGTTTTTGCCGATAAGAAAATAAAAGGTATATGATTGGTACAGGTGTCATATGACAATGCTTCTAACACACCATATCCATCAACTTCTGGCATCATAATATCACAAACAATAATGTCTGGCTTTTGTTCTTTGGCAGTTGCAATTCCCAGTTTACCATTGGGTGATGTAATAACTCGATAATTAGAAAGTTCTAGAAGTTCAGCTGTATTTTCTCTTAGTGCTGTATCGTCTTCAATTAAAAGAATAGTTTTCATGATTTATCGGTATGAGTTATTGGTATTGTAATACTAAAAGTAGAGCCTTCATTTTCTTTGCTTGTAAAAGTAATACTCCCGCCTAGGTTTTCCAAATGACTCTTTACAATGTTTAATCCAATCCCTGTTCCTTGATCAAGTAATGCATTTTCTGCTCTAAAATATCGTTTAAAGATAAAATTTTGCTCTTTTTCTGGAATCCCTCTCCCTTGATCGATAATGGTAATAGTAAGAATATTATTTTCATAATACACTTGTAGATCTATTGTAGTATGTTCTCCAGAATATTTTATAGCGTTATTCATAAGATTTGATAATACTAGTTCTAGAATTTTTTCATCAAACTCAATCACATACTCATCTATATCTTTAGGGTAGTTTATTCTCTGCCCATCTTTGAGTAGCATATTGGCATCATATACTACTTCATTAATCACCTTACTCAACGGAAACTGACTAAACTTATAAGTTGCTTTTCCTGTTTCTAGGCGTTCTATAGATAAAAAATCATTCAGGATATTATCTAGATACTTTACTTTGTTTTTTATCGTATCTAGGTGTTTTTCTCTTTTTTCTTGTTGTTCTGTTTCTTTGTATTTCCCTGTCAATGTTGCCGATGTAAGAATACCACTGAGAGGTGTTTTAAACTCATGAGAAACCAGCGATAAAAATTTTGTTTTCAACTCATTAAGATCTCTTTCTTTTTTTAAAGATTCTTTTGTTTTGGCTTCGGCTTCCATACGAAGTGCTACTTCTTCTTGTAATTCCTGAATCGTATGATGTAATTCTTCTGTACGAGCTTCTATCCTTTGTTCAAGTCTTGCATTTAAATCTTGTATTTGCTCTTCTTGCTTTTTACGAAGTGTAATGTCAATGACCAAAGCCATTACATAATTATTACCATAAATTGCAAATGGATTGAGTCCTGCTTCTACAGGAAACATAGATCCGTTCTTTCGGATTCCATAAAGATCTCGTCCAGCTCCCATATGTCGTTTTTCGCTGTGGTTTACAAAACCTTTAAAATGACTTTTATGACTGGTATGGTGCTTTTTAGGAATCAAAATATTAAGACTCTTACCTATCAGTTCATCTGTTTCATACCCAAAAATATCATTGGCCGATCCATTGGTAGCAACTATGACCTGATTCTCGTTTACTACAATAATCCCTTCTGAAATAGCCTCAGAAAGCAATTTGAAAATGTTATTGTTTTTTTCGAAAACTTTCATGCGTCAAAAATAATCATTTTGGTTAGTTACCCGAACTGATTTATATCATAAAAAAACTGAATATGACTCCTTACATTTATCCTATGAATTATAAATATTCATTCTTATGAAAGCTACACCCAATATAGACATTACATTTTACCAAAATCTCGGTAAGCTATTTTATGCTATTGCTGCTGCTGACAAAGTAGTTCGTGTATCTGAATATGATTCTTTGCAAAAAATTGTAAACTCAGAATGGATAAAGATAGAAAATTCCTATGATGAGTTTGGTTTAGATACTTCTTTTCAGATCGAAATTGTTTTTGATTGGCTGGATCATAAACAACTTAGCGCAGAAGAATCTTTTGCTCAATTTGAAACTTATTTTGAAGAAAACAAATCTTATTTCACTCCTAGAATACAACAATTGATATGGAATACTGCTAATAGTATTGCTGGTGCTTTTTCTGGAAAAAACAAATCAGAATTAATGATGCTAGGGCGCTTAAAACTATTACTGGAAAAATCCAATATATAACATATCCTATATCAAATCATATTTATTAATTACAAACTGAACTTATGAAAATTCTAATGATCTGCCTTGCTTCTTTACTACTGCTTATTTCTTGCAAAAAAGAAGCTCCTTTACATAAAACTAAACAGCAAGAGGAAAAAGAAACTTCAAAACATATAGAACAAAAATTAAAGGATACGATCGCATATGATACAATCATTCCTCTTTCTGAAAAAGATTTAGTACAAAAGAAAAACATTGTTATAAAAAGAGAACGATTACTTACTACCAAAGACGATAAACAACAATTACAGGAATTGATCGTTTCAAAAAGCTTTCTAAAAAAGGAAGATTTATATGTTTTGGATTATAAATATCCTTATTTGAATGAAAAAATAGATCCTTTGCATACTGTATTTAATGATTTTATCAAAGAAACGTATCTAGATATCAAAAAGACCGAAAATCAAATTCTAGAAGATAAAGAGCTTCTATGTGACACCTTAAAAATTAGTAGATTTAGAGATAAACGAATTATTGATTATAAAGTTTATTCTGCAAAAAATAATCTTATGAGTGTGGTCCTTTATAAAGAGAATTATTACTCAGGAATGCTCTACTCTACTTATCTTTTTGATTGTATTAATTTTGACCTCAAAAAGCATCGTTTTATTTATTTTGATGATTTTTTTGAGCCTAATTCAGACAAACAAGTATTTACTGCTATAAATACGATTATAAAAAAAGGAATTACATCTGGGGAATTATATTATGATTGCTGGGAGCTCTCAGAAGGTGATTTTAATGCCTACAAAAACAATTTTGTAGTAGATGATGATATGATTAAATTTTATTTTGACGACTGTATTGTATGCCCTTCTTATACAGGCACATACTCTATTCAAATCCCTATTAAAGATATTATGCATCTTATCAAAAAATACAATAATACTCCAGGAGTGAGTTAATTTTTTTATTTGCTAAAATGTCAATCTATTATCTTATTTTGGCAATCAGAGAATACTGGATAGTATAGAAAGCTTTTACTTACCCCTCGAAAGGTTAATCATAACATTCCGACTCTATCTATAGAAAAAGTATATTGACAAATGAAAAGTAATTTTAGTACTATTATCGACTCAGAAAAGCCTGTATTAATTGATTTTTTTGCAGACTGGTGTGGTCCTTGCAAAACACTGTCTCCTATTCTAAAAGAGGTAAAGGATGAATTGGGTGATACCATAAAGATTGTAAAAATTAATGTGGATAAAAACCAACCTCTGGCTTCTAAATATCAAGTACGAGGCGTACCGACTATGATTTTGTTTAAAAAAGGACAACAATTATGGCGCCAATCGGGAGTGCTTCAAAAAAATGATATCATTTCTATTATAAACTCTCATCAATAACCATGTTACTGCACCGATGTATTGACCACACACTTCTTAATCCCGTTGCAACTGTTGGTGCCATCAAAAATCTATGTACTGAGGCAAAAGAACATCATTTTTATGCAGTATGTGTAAACAGTTATTACATTGGCTTGGCAAAAAGTGAATTAATGCATACTGATATTAATATTGCAGCCGTAGTGGGGTTTCCTCTGGGTGCTATGGACACCAAAGCAAAGGTATACGAAGCCAAGCAGAGTATAAATCAGGGGGCTGACGAGATTGATATGGTACTGAATATAGGGGTTTTAAAATCAGGCTACCATACCATTGTAGAAGAAGAAATAAGAGCTATAAAAAAGAGTATTGGTGATCACACTCTGAAAGTGATTTTTGAGAATTGCTACCTTACAGATGAGGAAAAGAAAATCGCTTGTAGATTATCTATAAATGCTGGTGCTGATTTTATTAAAACATCTACTGGTTTTGGCCCCAGTGGCGCTACTCTTAACGATGTTATATTAATGAAAAAAGAAGTACAAGACTACATAAAAATTAAAGTTTCTGGCGGAATTAGGAATCTACAAACCGCTAAACAATATATTGACCTAGGTGCATCCAGAATAGGAACCTCATCAGGTGTTACTATAGTTACTTCTGCTTAAAATTAGGTAATACTCTTTATGATAAAATAACCAACTCTCGAGTAACACAAAATTCTTTATATCAAAGAAAGACCTCTCTATTCTATAAAACAGAAAGGTCTGTAATAAATTTATATCTTAAACGTGATTACGGGTTTATTGGCATGATTTGCTATATCTTCTCCAATACTACCATTAAAAAAGTGTGCCAGCCCTCTGCGTCCATGAGTTGGGATTGCAATAATATCAGCATCTATCTTATTACTATAATTAAACACACCGCTCTCTACTGTGTAATCATTATAGTATGTCACCTTATCATACATTTCTAGCTTACCTGAATCTGCTTTGAAAAGGAATTCTTTGACCCTTTCTTCTATTTGATCAGTGTTTCTAAACTGCTCTCCAGGTAAATTCACATATAATAAATGTACATTTGCTCCTAAAGCATCAAACAACTGCATCGCATTGTGATATGCTCGTATATTTTCTATCTTAAAATCACATGCAAATACTACTTCTTTTACTGTAAAATCATCTACTGGGTTTTTAATTACTAAAACAGGAATATCAGAACTACGTACTACTTTTTCTGTATTAGAACCAATAAACACTTCTTCTCTCAAACCACTAACTCCATGAGACCCCATAATGATTAGCCCTACATCATTTTCATGAGCTACATCATTAATCTCACTAAAAACCTTATAACTCTTTACAGTTTCTATAACAGTAACTCCTTCTAGATACTCTTTATCCAAAAAAGTATCAAATTGCCTTTCTGCAAGTTTCATGTAATACATTGCTTCTTTGGCTTCTTGAGCCTCATTTTTGATTAACACTGCTTCTGACAGCCCCAACATATGTAGCGCTATAATCTCTGCATTGTGTTGTTTTGCGATAATTGATGCTACTTTTAATGCATATTCTGAGTATTCAGAAAAATCAATAGGTACAAGAATTTTTTTCATGTCTAACTGTTTTTATACTATCAAAATTAACGATTACTTAGCCCTATTACTATGATAATTATCATGATAGCCCAAAGCATTACATACTATTTATTGTATCTTTCCCTTTTTTTACAAAACAATAATGCTCAAACACTACAACATTACAGTAACTGGAAAAGTACAAGGGGTATGGTATCGCAAAAACACCTGTGAAAAAGCAAAAGAACTTACTATTAAAGGGTTTGTAAAAAACCAACCTAATGGCAATGTATATCTAGAGGCAGAAGGGGATGCCAATCAGCTTAATGCCTTGTTAGAATGGTGTGCTATAGGACCTGAATATGCAAAAGTTGCTACCGTTTCTCATGAAGAAAACGATCTACAGTTTTTTGAGAGTTTTGAAATCAGGAAGTAAATACTAAACATAAATCTTAATACCATCACCTCTCTCTTTCTTTGATAGTGAGTGTTTTTTTGTTTATAATTAAGCATAATTCAAATTAGATTTAATCCTTTACTCTCAAAAAAATGTAACCATACAAAACTTTTTTTGAGTGACTTTAACTCAGGTTATAGTAGAATATAAAAAAACGACCCCTGAGTTAACTACTCTCAGGGGTCTGAATTGAAACTTAATTGTATTACACAAACTCAACTTATACTAATTATGATAGTTTCAATTTACTGTTTACTACAGATAGTAAATTGTTATAAAAAATTATGAATTAATTACTTTTCAGACTTATGAATCATAAACCATGCCGAAATCAATTTTTTGATCAAAAAAAGCAATTAATTTTTAACTAAAGCTAAAGTAATTCCAATAACTTTGATAGAACATGACAAATATCATTTTTATTTTCAGGTATAGTATTCTCCAAGTAATTGATTTGCGTCAAAAAAAAACAAAACCTGCCAGAGACTATCTCAGCAGGCTTTGTCAACTAACCAATCAATTATTGAAAAAACTTAACATTACATGCAGCTCAATAAAACTGCACTACTTTTTTATTTTTTGCCAATTTATATTTGCTTTCTTTTCTAGTTTTTCAGCATCTTCTTTTATCCATTTATCTAATGTATTAATACCCCATGAGTTATAGAATAAATAGAGTTTACCATTTCTTATTTCAAATGTTTTGGGATTAATATCTACTTTTTCACTAGTAACCGCTACTGCATATGCACAATACCCTCCGTACTGAGGAATGTATTGACCTGGATTTTTTCTAAATTTCTCTAGATTTTCTTTACTTGAAAATTTATAATTTACCTTATCATGGGTGGTTATATATGCACTACTCCCTTTAACTACTTTATTATTAAAATACTCAGTAACATCATACCCTTCTGCTACAAAACCTTTGTTGGTGTTGTAATCTATCTTTTGGGCATTTGTAATGACTATAAAAGCCAAAAACAGAATTGTTACGTATTTTTTCATGTATCATTTCTTACACTCTATCAATTGAGTCGTAAAAAAATATGCACATTACATTTTTAACATAATTATAAGATTTTCAGTAAATTACATTAAGAAATTAGAAGTCTGTGGATATGGAACCAAAGCACTGATCAGCAAGCTAATACTGTCTTTTGCGATTAAGGTAATGGATATTAATGTTGCGGTAACTATCAATGCAGAAGCTATATTGTTTTGCTGAATGTCTTTGAACTCATTAACCCCTTTAGTTAGCGCCGAGAATAGTAGAAAAACAGAAGTATTAATAATCAATGCGACTATAAACCCGATACATAAATACAATCCCGAATATTTAATGATTTCTCCAAAGGTAATTTCATTTTCTCCAGACATCGATAATCGTATGGTATTGGTAATAGAAGGGATAATCTCTGCCAAAATCATACCTATTGATAAAATGATACCTGCAGCAAAAACAGAAAAAGCAATGTTGTTTTCTCTAAAAGAAATCTTTCTAAAAAAAACTTTTTGCAGGATTTTAAACGAAATAAATAGAATGAGTACAGAAACTATAATAGCAAGTGCTATTTCTATAAAAGCCAGAGTTAACAATTTTGTTTGCATAATTTTATCAAGTGTTAGTCAATACAATATTCCAGTGATTAATATTCCCAAAATTTTTGGGCAATGTACCTATAGTAAAATGTTTATTTGTCGTCTCCCACACATAATAGCGTCTTCCGTTTTGCACTTTATATAGTCCTTTTGCCGGAATATGTACTCCAAGAACAGAGTGTTTATAATAGTCACTATTGAGTATGGCTACTTCATATCCGAAATGACTAAGAATTGCATAAATAATAACGGTTCTGGTATCACAATCTCCTTTTAGATTTCCCATAAAACCAACTGGGTTTTGAATCCCAAAAGGAATATTACCTATACAACAGTCTGCACACCTCTCTAATACCACTCGAATTGATTTCTCATATCGATCGGGAGATTCACATTGACTCTCAAAAACAAGAGAATATGGAATATCCTGGATAAAAGTAACTACCATTTCTGCAAACTCAAATTGATTGAGTTGATTTGTCTTTTTGATCGTTGCCAACTCTTCTAATATTAAATCTAATTTTGGCGTATCTGCAGTTGCCAGATAATGATATAATTTTCCCCAAGAGTGTTTCTTTTGTATTTCTTGCTGACTATTCCAATATGCTTTTTTGGATTGAAAATAGTCTTTTTCTCGAACTGCAAATTTTCCTTCAAAAGTGTTTCCATAATTATCACTCCACTTTCTGTCTTGACGTAGTAATACTATAGAATCTCCTTTTTTAAATATTTTTTCTCGATAAATATGCTCTGAGATGTCTGATGAATACTGATTTTTTAGAGACAAAGGTATTTGATCTAATACATAACGAAATCCAGAGATACACCCTAACAAGAATACACTATACATTACATATTTCCATCTCCATTTTTGTGTGCCTGAATTCTTTGATTTTCCAATAATCCATGAGAGCAATAATAACAGGCATACAAATGTGGTATATAATGAAAGAGGTACAAGTGCTTGTATAAACCCACTACCTATTATTGATACCAATATGATTGCTGGAAACGAGAAACAACCTAATTTGTTTTTTAAAGCCATAACTACAATGTCATAAGATTACAACCTCTAATATCACTATGGTCAAATCTTCCCAGAATTTCAAAACTTCCGTTTTGATTCATTTTACCAAGATCTTGAGTTGCTATAAAAGAACAGGAGTTTATATTTGCTAAATCTATAACATTTACTCCTCCTGTTTTGTTGACCCCTAATAAGGCTAAAGCATCTTCTGGGTTTCTAATAGCAACTTTCATCCAAGGAGGACAACAAAAAAACCCATCTCCTGTAGAGTATGCTTGCGATAATAGTTCTGTCATTCCATATTCACTATGAATATGAGAAATCCCAAAACCATCTGTAAGCACCTGATGCAATTCTTCTCGAATCATTTCTTTTCTACGCCCTTTCATACCACCCGTTTCCATAACGATGACATTGTTATTTAATTGAACTCCAAAATTTTCTACAAGATCTAGCAATGCAAAAGAAACACCTAGTAACAGTATTTTCTTATCTTCTGCCATAAGTAGATGAAGAGTATCAACTAATTTTTGAATATTATCTAGATAAAATCCACTTTGAGCATGTTTACTATCTTTTATTAATTGTTCTGCCATATATACGAGAGAAGAACCATCTCGCTCTAAATAAGATGGCAAAAGCGCAAGAATTACATATTCTGTAATACCACCATAGAAGTACTGAAACCCTTTTCTAAAACTCTTCTCATACACTAGAAGGTCACTAACATAATGTTTACTAGGCATACTACCTGTGGTACCACTACTTGTAAAAATTTTTTGTACAGAAGCTGTAGTGCTTACTATCTTATCTTGTTTAAAGAATTGTATGGGTAAGTATGGAATATTACCTACCTCTTGAACTGAAGTTTTGGTTACTCCTAAAAGGTTACAAAATCTCTGATAGATTTTATTATTGGTATATTGGTAATTGAAAATATGTAATGCTGATTGTTCAAAATCTGTATCGTTTTGAATGGAAAAAATACTATCAGCCTGCATAAAGATATATTCTACAATGTTTGCAAAACAAAGGTATAAAAAACAGGACGTACCTTTTTATTATTTAGCAAGATAAAAAGTAGCTATTTTCTAAAAGTATAATATATATAGTTATTCTATCCCTGAATCGGGAAAATGGTCATTACTAATGTGTATTCTTCTAACTTCTTACAAATTTCCTAGTCGCTTTCTTTTTTCCTTCCTGTATTCTAATCACATATACAGCAGGGGGCAAAGATGAAATATCTAATTCACGACCTATTAACACCTTAAAAAGTATTTTCTCTCCTAACACGGTAAAAATAGAAACTGTTTTGGTAAGGTTTTTAGTAGATGTAATATATAATACATCTCCATTTGCAGGGTTAGGAAACACACTCAATCCTTCAATCTTAGCATCTTTCGCTTGTTGTCGTTCGGCGATATCAGACTGTGCCTGTATCCCTGTAGTGAAGGAAAGGCAAACAAATCCGATAAACATAAATAGCAAGTAGATTTTTCTCATATAAAAAATATTTTGGGGCAACAAATATACGACATTAAAATTAAAAAAATTAAAAAATTCTAACTTACTTGCCTGTAATACACATATGAAACGGTTACTGCTCTATCATGTTGTGGTTAACCCGTAATTTATTTTTACTACCCCTATTATTTCTAAAAAATTGAATGTGTTTTTTGTTTTTTTTAATCAAAAAAATATCTCATATTTGTTTTGTTATGAAGTTATAAAAAGATTTATGTACATACTGTACATATACATAAAGACCACTCACTGATTTAGAAGCTAAGAATTTCTTATTGCGCTTCTTTATTTATTTTATTCTTATACCATTTTAACTTTGAAATAGTACTAATACATTATTCCTTGTTTCATTTATTCAATTTCTATACAAACAATTTCAAAGTTAAAAATGATATTAATTCTTTATTATCATGACTCAAAACAAATTTACCTTTACCCGTATATTTTCATATTTCAAAATTGCATTAACAGGAAAAGAACAAGAATTTACCTCAGGAAGCATTCGCCGAGCAGTTTTTATGCTTTCTGTTCCCATGATTCTAGAAATGATGATGGAGTCTATATTCTTTCTTGTAGATGCTTATTTTGTCTCAAGTCTTGGTGCCAATGCTATTGCTACTGTAGGGTTAACAGAATCTGTACTTACCTTGGTATATGCAATTGCTATTGGCCTAAGCATGGGAGTCACTGCTATTGTTTCTCGCAGAATTGGTGAGCAAGATGTATACGGAGCTTCTCAAACTGCAGTTCAAGCTATCTTTATAGGAATTGGCCTTGCTTCTTTAATTAGTTGTATTGGTCTCTTTTATCCAAAGGAAATTTTAGTTTTGATGGGGGCTACCCCAGATCTTGTTTCAAATGGATATGGGTATACCCAAATATTACTTGGAGGTAATATGACTATTATGCTCTTATTTTTGATCAATGCTATATTTCGTGGGGCAGGAGATGCTTCTGTCGCTATGCGTGTATTAATACTCTCAAATGTTCTAAATATTATCCTCGACCCAATTTTGATTTTTGGATGGGGTCCTATCCCTTCTTTTGGTATTCAAGGAGCTGCTATTGCTACTACTATTGGTAGAGGTAGTGCTGTTATATTTCAATTACTAATCCTTTTTTATGGATGGAGTAAAATCAAAATCACATACAAGGATATTGTTTTTCGTGCAGAGATTATACTTAATCTAATCAAAATATCATTGGGTGGAATTGGACAATTTATTATTAGCACATCTAGCTGGGTATTTCTAATGCGAATTATGGCTGAATTTGGTAGTGAGGTGCTTGCAGGATACACGATTGCTATTCGAGTATTATTATTTACTCTTATGCCTTCTTGGGGCATGAGCAATGCTGCCGCTACATTGGTTGGACAAAATCTAGGAGCTTCAAAACCTGAACGTGCTGAACGCGCTGTATGGAAAACAAGTAAGTACAATCTATGGTTTATGGGTTCTGTATCTATATTTTACCTTGTATTTGCAGAGATAATCATAAAAATTTTTAGTGATAATCCTTCTATTATAACCTATGGGTCTTTGTGTTTACGAATTATTGCTGCTGGTTATGTGTTTTATGCATACGGAATGGTCATCACGCAATCTTTTAATGGAGCTGGAGATACCAAAACTCCAACTATTATTAATTTCTTTTGTTTCTGGGTATTTCAACTACCGTTTGCATATTTTGCAGCTTTAGTATTACAATGGGGAGCAACAGGTGTCTTTCTAGCGATTACACTTGCAGAAATTTTAATTGCAGCGATGGGAATCATCTGGTTTAAAAAAGGGAAATGGAAGAAAGTAAAGGTATAAAATTATACCTTAAAAATAAGGCTGCCTTATTTGGGCAGCCTTACCTATAGTTTTCTTAATAGTATTTTCTATAAAGGATTACTTATTCTATTGTAGGAAATCCTGAGAAACCAGTCCATGTGAATACACTTGAATCAGCGCCTCCAGTAGTACCCGCTGTAGCGGTTACAGTTCCTGTATTTGCAGGAATATCTGTACCTTCTTCTGTAGCATCCTGCTTAATATCTGTAATATCAATATTCGCTCCTGTTACTGTAATTGATATATCATTAGAAGCATACCCTCTTTTGTCTGTCAAATCAACAAAATCACTAGCCGTAGCATCACCTCCAACAAGAGCTACTAATGCATTGGTTATAGTAGCATTACTACCTCTTCTTATTTTGATCATATCTGCAAATTGAATAGTCCCAGCATTTACTAGAGTTAATTTATCTATAGTTACATTAGACTGACCTGTATCTGCTGGAGAATTCCCATCTAAATTACCGTCTCCTTCGATTCCTCTTGGATCTTCAGAAATTGCTGTAAAATCAGCAGTTCTCAAACCATACCAATTAGATCCTTTTCCTGTCCAACCTTGAGTCCAATCAAATAAATCATCTCTTGCATCTACCATTAATGCATTGGTAACATCTACGGTTCCTCCAAAAAACTCGATAGCATCATCATCTCCATATAATGCGGCAATGTTACTTATTTTTGTCCCAGACCCGACTCCATAAAGAGTAATCCCGTTGAATTCTTTTTCTCCATTAATACGTGCTCCAGTGTACTCTACAACAACATAGTTTAACACTCCTGAGTTATCAGTAGCTTCTGTACCTCCGTATTGTAATGGCAATACTTCTGTAGTAGAAGTTCCCCACCACTAATTGGCGCTTTTCCATTGATCAATAAACCTCCCCAATCTCCTGCTCTTGGGTTTCCTGCAGCAGAGGTAATTTTTATAGGAGCAATCGCAGTTCCATCAGCCATAATTTTTCCTCCTTGTTCTACTACAATATATACATTGGTTCCACCAGCAGTAGCTTTTATTGTTGTTCCCGCTTCTATGGTTAATGTTGCTCCATCTTTTACTGCAAGAGCTCCTGTAAGAGCCCACTCTTTACTTGCTACAAGTGTAATATTTGAAGTAATATCACCTTTTAGAGCTACTACATCTAGATCAGGATCATCCTGAGAAGCAATAACACCATCTTTTACTGGCTCATCTGGCTTTGATGTCGGTGCATCATCATCACTGCTACAAGATGTTGCTAACATAGCAACTATTGCCAAGCTTGATAAAAATAATCTTTTCATGTTTTCTGTTTTTTTAAGTTTAAAATATGCGTAATTATAATTGTATATGCTTAGAACTTATAAGAGATTCCTGCACTGATATTGATTCCTTTTTTATAAGATGTTAAGTCTATTGTTTCCCCCGCTGTTGTATCTTGAGTTAATGTAAACTTTGGGTCTAATATATTTTTTGCACTTATAGAAATCCCAAAATGTTTACCTAACTTCAGTTTGTTTATAAAGTCTAATGTTGGAATACCTGTTTCTACAATATTTTCTCTTCCTGCTACTCCTATTGTAAAAATTCTATCACTAAAATAGTTGAACACCAAAGAGGATAAGAAATCATACTTTTCTCTATTAATAGTATAGGTAAGGTCTGCGTTTATCAAGAGATCAGATGCACCCGATAAATTATCTTCTTTATTAGTAAACCTTACTGTCAACTCATCTGTATCTACATCTTCCAAGGTTTGTTTTGTATTGAGGTATGATACATTTAATCCAGTGGTAAGTTTATGACTACCATTGGCTCCTTCTCTTGCTTCTTTATTAAATACATCTTTTCTAATTTCTAGTTCTACTCCAAAAGCAGTAGCTTCTGGGGTATTTACAAAAGAGATATCATTTCCTGCTGAATTCACCTCAATTGTATTTATCGGATAATCGATGTATTTAAAAAATCCAGTAATTGCAATAATCTCTCCTGATGTTGGGTACCATTCATATTTAAGGTCTACATTATAATCATCTGATGGTTGTAGCAATGGGTTACCAAAGCGAGAGAAATTTACATCTTCATAAAGAAAAGGGGCTACTTCTATAAATTGAGGAAGTGTATATGTTTTACTACCTGCTAATCGTAAAATACTATTCTCAGAGAGGTTGTATTTTATACTCATACTGGGTAGTATATAATTTTCTTCTATTTTACCTGTTGGACCACTTGCTGGATTTGATATACTACTGATCAGTTCTGTATCATAATCAACAATTTGTTCTACATTATCTAAACGTACTCCAAGGTTTAGGGTTAGATTCTCTACCAAGGATAAAGTTGTAGAGCCGAAAGGAGAAAATATCGTTCTGTCTGCTGTATAAAAGAAAGGAGTTAATGCATTTGAGTTACCTGCTCTTCCTCTATCTGTCACTAAACTAAAAATATTAGTATCAATAGATTGCTGATTAAACAGTGCGTCTATATTATTTTTATCTACGAGGATTTGTGATTCAAAATTGGTACTATATTGAATAAAATCAAATTGCCTTTCTGTTTTTCTATAATTGATTCCTAATTCAATAGTATTTGCTTTCTTTTGATCATCACTATCTGATGTATTTAAATCATAGGTTAAAATAGTTTTTCCCGCTATGTCATCTTCATTTAACTTAGAAAAGAAACGATGGTTAAGTCCTGCACTTCCAGTAGTGGTTCTATATTCATCATCAATCTGTAAAAAAGTATTCTGTCTTCTATCTGGCTCATCACTTTTTGCATTACTAAAAGATCCTCCAAAATCCAGCGTAAGTTTATCGGTTATATTAAAATATCGCTCTAGTTTATAATTTCTATTATTCGTATCTTTAATTCATGGATTTAGAAAAGATAAAAGTTGAAATAGGTAAGTTATCCATTGAAGATCAGGCTTTATTGGCGGCAGAACTTGAGAAATTGACTTTGAAAGGAAGTCCCGCAGTT
>NZ_PGUB01000012.1:0-70987 GCF_002924285.1 Aquimarina sp. I32.4
ACAAAAAACTGTCCTAGATGTTAACGCTATAAAGAATTACAGAAATATCGAAGCACAATATCAAAAACTAATATCAACGCAATTATAAACTAGAGCCAAAAGTAAATCTCAGAATAGTCAAAAGTTTCTATTACATTTGATAAACACTTATCAATCTGATGAATCATAATGAAGCTAAGAAATATACTTATTCTATCTCTAATTTTTTTGAATATCAGTTGTGATCAGATATCAAAAAAAAATAATTCGACAAACTATAGAACCTTATGAACGTATTGAGGTATTCAAAGATAACTTTATAGTTACCAAAATAGAAAATACAGGCGCTGCTTATAGTTTAGGATCAGATCTAGGGCCAATCTTAAAAGTCCTGTTATTACAAATTTTCCCTTTAGTAATTTTATTAATATTAGTAAGACAATTATTAATTCGAACCAATTACTCTAAGGGTTCTATAGTTGGTTTTGCATTTATAATTGGTGGTGGAATAGGCAACCTATATGATCGTATTATATACGGTTCTGTTACAGATTTCCTAATTTTGGACATAGGAGTGATAAAAACCGAAATCTTTAATTTGGCAGATGTTTCTATTATGTTAGGAGCTATTTTGGTATTTATTCTTACACTTTTTGGTAAAAATAAAATAATCTCTAAAAATAAAAAATTAATAGAATGAGCTGGATTAAAGAAATATCATATAAAGAAGCAACGGGCCAATTAAAAAAAATATATGACCGTATCAAAGGACCAAATGATACTATAGATAATGTATTATCCATTCATAGTTTACGCCCACATACCCTTATAGGCCATATGGGGTTGTACAAAAATGTTTTACATAATTCTAATAATACATTACCTAAATGGTATCTAGAAACCTTAGGTGTTTATGTGAGTATGCTTAATCAATGTAATTATTGCGTAGATCATCATTCTGCTGGACTAAAGCGCTTGCTAGGTGATGATGATAAGTTTCAAGATATCATTACTTGTCTTGCTTCTGATAAATTACATCATCATTTTAAGCTTCAATACCTATCTGGATTAGAATATGCCAAGCAATTAACATTAGCGCATCACACGATTACAGAGACTGATATTCATACACTCAGAAAACAAAATTTATCTGATGGTGAAATACTTGAAATTAATCAGGTTGTGAGTTATTTTAATTATGTAAATAGAACTGTTGTTGGATTAGGTGTGAATACTGATGGTGACATAATAGGGCTCTCTCCTAATAACAGTGATGATGCAGAAAACTGGAGTCATTCATAAGAATTACCTAGAAAGTTTGCATCTGTTCTCTTTTTTTAAACATTTTTCCCGTAAAACAATCATATTCAAATATTTAAAACATATTTAATCGTATTATTTCTTAGTGTATGCTTTCCATTTTTCTAAAAATGCAGAGTCGTTTACGATATACTTTTTACCGGTTTTATATATACTAAAGCCATCTTTTCCTGTAATATCAGAGTTATTATATATGTTTTTATAAAATTTAGTATATCCTTCTTTTTCTTTTTGGAGTGTTTTACGTAGGGATATATATACATCTGCTTCTGGATTCGACTTTTTCCAAATAGTATAAGTCGTCATATTAGAAGTATATTCGATAGTATACAACATATCATCGTTCTTTTCTATACTCCAGCTCAATGCATGATATATACTCTTTTCTGAATAATTAATTTCTTTTCTATAAAATTGATTATTGTAAAAAGATAAAACACCGTGCATAGCATTAGGAGTAAGTTGATGCCTCTTAATCACTTTTACAAAACCAAATTCATTATTAGAAATACGATTTATGAATAATATTCCTTTATATATTGTATAATCATGAATGCTCCCAGGTCCTTTTCCATACCCTTCTACAAGATCATATCGCCCTTCTATATTAGGAACCTCCACACTTATTACGGTATCTTTCTTATTTTGATTAGTTGTTAAAACAATATTCTTATGCTCAACCTTTTTGTCTAAACTATCTGATACATTTTTTTTACACCCTATAATGAATATAATTACAAATATGACAGGTACTAACTGTACTTTTCTAGTGTTTATCAAATTTAGACTAATTCTATTCATACAAACAAATGTAATCAAAGTCAGGAGTTTACTTCATATTTCTTGAAAACAACTTTTACCAAAAAGCGCATTGTATATTAGTATAGACAATGCGCTTTTTAAATACTATTATATAAAAAGATTACCCTGCAAAAAGTGGTTTATCTTTCATCATTGCAGTTACCTCATCAGCAATAATATGTAATTCATCTTCATTCTCTACATTTTGAATCACTCTATCGATTAGCTCAACAATTGTAATCATATCTTTTTCTTTTAATCCTCTAGTTGTAACAGCAGAAACGCCAATACGAATTCCTGAAGTTACAAACGGCGACTTATCATCAAAAGGTACCATATTCTTGTTTACTGTAATTTCTGCAACCCCTAATGCCTCTTCTGCTTGCTTACCAGTTACTCCTTTATTACGTAAATCGATTAACATCATGTGGTTATCTGTACTACCTGAAATCACATCATATCCTTTCTTGACAAATTCTCCTGCCATTACCTCAGCATTTTTCTTTACTTGTACAATATAATGTAAAAATTCATCTGTCAATGCTTCTCCAAAAGCAATTGCTTTTGCTGCAATAATATGTTCCAGTGGTCCTCCTTGATTTCCAGGAAAAACGGCACTATCTAACAACGATGACATCATACGTTTTTTTCCATTCTTTAAGGTAATTCCAAAAGGATTTTCAAAATCTTCACCCATCAAAATAAGACCTCCTCTTGGACCTCTTAATGTTTTATGTGTAGTCGTTGTTACGACATGACAATGTGGGATAGGGTCAGAAATTATTCCTTTAGCAATAAATCCCGCAGGGTGAGCAATATCTGCAAATAAGATTGCACCAACACTATCTGCTATTTCTCTAAATTTTTTATAATCAATCTCACGTGAATATGCAGATGCTCCTGCAATAATCATCTGAGGTTTCTCTGTATTCGCTATTTCTTGAATCTTATCATAATTTAATCTTCCTGTTTCTTTATCTACACCATAAAAAATAGGTTGGTATAATTTACCAGAAAAATTCACTGATGATCCATGAGTTAAATGCCCTCCATGTGAGAGATCAAAACCAAGTATTTTATCACCAGGTTTAAGACATGCATGATAAACTGCCGTATTAGCTTGAGATCCAGAATGTGGTTGTACATTAGCATATGCAGCCCCAAACAATTCTTTTGCACGATCTATGGCAATCTGTTCTATGACATCTACTACAGCACATCCTCCATAGTATCGCTTACCAGGGTAGCCTTCTGCATATTTATTAGTTAATACTGAACCAGCTGCCTCCATTACTTGTTCACTCACAAAGTTTTCAGAAGCAATTAATTCTAATCCGTTGATTTGACGTTCTTTTTCGTCCTGAATCAAATCAAAAATCTGTTCGTCGCGTTGCATGAATTGATAATTAGTTAATAATGTTGTAAAAATAGGAAATACATTCTTTAAATTAGTCTAAACGATTACTAATAAATATGAACAATTTGTTCACATTTTTCAACCAGATATAAAGTCATAAAATTTTGTCATTTTATGTACCTTTTTTTGATCTTTTCTTCATTTAATTATAAATGACTCTAATTAATAAGCAAGCTTACTAATAATCATTCTAAATAAGTTATTTATTTAACAATAAAACAATAAGAATTAGATAGTTGTATATTATTTTAATTTTTTTTCACAAAATTAAAAACCTATAATCATTCTAAAATTATATATTTGATCATAAGATTTACGACAACTTATTAAACATACTATAAATGCCTATAACTGCAAATTATCCAGATAGAAAAACTTGGATTGAGACACCTCTTAATACAGATTTCCCTATACAAAATATACCCTTTGGTGTATTCTTGACTCGGGATGATATAATAACCATTGGCACTCGAATTGGTGATACAGCTATTGATCTGGGAGCTCTTCATCAATTAGGATATTTTGAAGAAATCCCATTGACTGATGATATTTTTTTACAAGACTCTCTAAATGATTTTATTTCTGATGGAAAAAAAACATGGAGACTTGTACGTAATAGAATTGCTGAAATTTTTGATGCTAAAAATAATACATTAAAAAATAACGAAAAACACAGGCAGGAAGTTTTATTTTCTCTAGATGAAATTGAAATGCAACTTCCAGTTAGAATTGGAGATTATACTGATTTCTATAGTAGTATTGAACACGCTACCAACGTTGGTAAAATGTTTAGAGATCCAGATAATGCCCTGCTGCCAAATTGGCTACATATGCCTGTTGGATATCATGGTCGAAGTAGTTCTATTATTCCATCTGGTATTCCTGTACATCGCCCACAAGGTCAAAAACTTACAAATGGTGCATCAGAACCAATTTTCGGACCATCAAGATTAGTAGATTTTGAACTTGAAATGGCATTTATAACTACAGATGCTAACCAATTAGGAGAACCAATCCCTCTTGAAGAAGCAGAAGACTACATATTTGGTATGGTATTATTTAATGATTGGAGTGCTCGTGATATTCAAAAATGGGAATATGTTCCACTAGGCCCTTTTCTAGGAAAGAATTTTGCTTCCTCAATATCACCATGGATTGTAACAATGGATGCGCTAGAACCATATCGTACGGAAGGCCCTAAACCTTTAAAAGAACAACTTCCTTACCTTCAATACGAAGGAAAAAAGAGCTTTGATATAAATTTAGAGGTTGCTATTCAACCAGAAAAATCAGTAGAAACAGTTGTAGCCAAAAGTAATTTCAAATATATGTACTGGAGCATGGCACAACAACTTACACACCATACTATAAATGGATGCCCTGTTAATTCTGGAGACATGATGGGTAGCGGAACCTTATCTGGTCCTACACCCGATTCATATGGATCTATGCTAGAATTAAGCTGGAGAGGAGAAAAACCATTACCTCTTAAAGAAGGAGGCAGTCGTAAGTTTATTGATGATAATGATACCGTAATTATGAGAGGGCATTGTGAAAAAGGAGGAGTACGTATTGGATTTGGAGAGGTATCTACAAAACTACTTCCCGTATTTAAAAAATAAAATACAGAATATTTAATTTTATTAAACCTCGAAAAAAATCAGTTTCGAGGTTTTTTATTATCTTTTGTCATCAAAGTTGTTTTCAATACCCAAATCAAAATATCAGTGATATGAAAAAACTACTACTTATATCTTTTACAATCATTGTTTCGTCTTGTAGTAGCGTCAAAAAGACCGAAAAAGCACTTAATACAGGTAATTATGATCAAGCAATAAATATCGCCTTAAACAAACTCAAAACAAACAAAAACAAAAAAGGTAAACAACCATATATAACTATGCTGGAACAGGCATATGCAAAAGTCATAGATAGAGATCATAATGCTATTACTTATTTAGAAAAAGAAGGGAATCCAGCAAATTTGGAACGTATCTATAACTCATACCTTACTCTCAGAGATAGACAAGAACGTATAAAACCATTATTACCTCTCTATCTTATCGAAGAAGGACGTAATGCTGATTTCTATATGCGTAATTATGATCAAAAAATTATAAGTACCAAAGATAAACTTTCTGAATACCTGTATAGTAATGCCAAAAACTTACTAGCAACTGCCAAAAGAAAAACAGAATACAGAGCAGTATATGAGGATCTTATATACCTTGATAAGGTTACTCCTAATTACAAAAATACAGTAGAAATGATAAAAGAAGCCCACAAAAAGGGAACTGATTTTGTAAGGGTAACTATGAGAAACAACACCAATGTAGTTATTCCTAGAAGATTAGAAAGTGATTTACTTAATTTTGGTACATATGGGTTAAATAATCTATGGACAGTATATCATAGTCGACCACAACGTGCTATCAAATATGACTATGCTATGGAAGTAGATTTAAGAGAAATCAACATATCACCAGAACAAATTAAAGAACGCCAATTACAGAAAGAAAAATTGGTTAAAGATGGATGGGAATATCTACTTGATGAAAATGATGAAATTGTAGTTGATGATAAAGGAGA
Source organism: Aquimarina sp. I32.4 (assembly GCF_002924285.1). Taxonomy (NCBI): domain Bacteria; kingdom Pseudomonadati; phylum Bacteroidota; class Flavobacteriia; order Flavobacteriales; family Flavobacteriaceae; genus Aquimarina; species Aquimarina sp. I32.4. Next base: position 6,107 of record NZ_PGUB01000012.1, read on the forward strand.
AAAAGTCAAAGTAGATAAAATGGTAACAGTACATTGTGAATATTATGAATTTACTCAATTCAAAGCTGTAAATGTTATTGGTAACGTGCTTTACAAAAACCTGAGAACAAATCAGCTTCTAGATGCTTTTCCGATAGCGAGCGAACATGTTTTTCAACATATTTATGCCAATTACAATGGAGATAAACGCGCACTAGATGATAGTTTATTGGGATATCTAGGAGCAAGAGCAGTACAGTTTCCTTCAAATGAACAAATGGTTTATGATTCTGGAGAGGATATAAAAAATAAATTAAAAAATATTATTACAAATTATCGTTTTAAATAATATTGGTCACCTTATAATAATATAAGGCACTCATGAAAACTTACTTATACCAGAAAATTTTGCGATGATCAATCCAAAAAAATTACGAGATGCAGGAGCCATATTAAAAAACTATAAACGAGGAGAGGTCCTCTTTTATGAAGATGCTATTGCTAGGTATTATTATCAGGTGGATCAAGGAGAGGTCAAGATGAATAATTATAATCAAGAAGGAAAAGAATATATTCAGGGGATTTTTGCTAAAGGAAAAAGCTTTGGTGAACCTCCCCTCTTTGCAGATTTCACCTACCCTGCCAATGCTGAAGCTATTATTGACTCTAAAGTTTGGCAACTTCCAAAAGATAAATTCTTAAAACTTTTAGAAGAAAACCCAGAAATTCACCACAAATTTACCAGTACACTCGCTTTACGTTTGTACTACAAAGCGATAATGGTATCAGAAATATCAACACAAGAACCAGAACACCGTATTCTTAGAATTTTGGATTACTTCAAAAAAAATAACACAACAGATAAAACAGATTCGTTAAGCTACAAAGTAGAACTTACCAGGCAACAACTTGCTGATCTTACTGGATTACGAGTAGAAACTGTAATACGAAGTATCAAAAAATTAGAGCAAAAAGGAGAACTTTCTATCAAAAATAGAAAAGTGTATCGCTAGAACACACATTCTTCTTACTTTATGATTAAGATCATAAAATGAAGGCCTGTCCTTGAAATATCTTTGAGTAAACTTAAAATTCAAGCTTATGTACTCAAAGCTATTAAAAGATTTCAAGGAAATGTATATGGCATACATTCCATTAATGATTATTCTTTCCAGTTGTTTAGGTTCTATTGCTGCAATGTATATTTTGATGCAAGAAAGATCTATTTTTCAAGTGATACAGTTATCTGTTTGTGTAATTGCATGTATGGTTTTTAACGCTTCTATTTTAGCGCAAATGAAACCAAAATTCATCTTGAATCTATTACTATTTAGCCTAATAATAAATACGATACTTGTAGTTCTAAACATGACATTTTATTAATGGATTCATTAATAAAATGTCATGTTTAGAACTACACACCAGAATATCGGTTCATATCTTTATATTTATGAAAACAACTATCAAAAATGATATCAAAAATAGAAATGACATTAAAACTCTTGTAACTCAATTTTATGTAAAAGTCAGAAATGAGGAATCACTTAGCCCAATCTTTAATCATATGATCAGTAATTGGGATACTCATATAGAAAAATTAATCGATTTCTGGGAAACCAATCTTCTTTTTACCATAAAATATAAAGGCAATCCAATCAAAGCACACCAAACAGTAGATCGAGTATTTGATGGTTCTATCAATCAAAATCACTTTGGTATATGGCTCAATTTATGGATAGAAACCCTAGATACACTATTTGAAGGTAAAAAGACAGAAACAGCTAAAAGGAGAGCTAGAAAAATGTCAACCCATCTTTATATAAAAATGTATGAATCTAGAGTAACTCAGAAAATAACATGTCCTTTTTTAAACGAAAAAGACACAATCTAATCTAAATAAACTGATGTAATACCTGCGGTGTAATCACACTATGCGAAGAATGATGTACTGTAACTCCATTTTTTATAACGATAAATTGTGGAGATTCATGAAAAACCTGAAACTTTGCTGATATTTCAGAAGATACATCTCTATGGTTTAACAAGTCTACATAATACAAATCTATTTTATCATTCTCTATATCAAAACTATTCTCAAAATTACGCATTACCATTCTACTAATTCCACATCGAGTAGAGTGCTTAAAGATCGCTTGTGTCTTATTTTTTGAAGCCTTTGCTATAGCATCTAATTGAGAGACCGAATTAAGTACCTGCCAAGGCAAAGCTTGTTTTTCTTCTTTTGGTGTTTTTTCTTCTGATCCAAATAATTTATTAAATATTCCCATTTTTTTCTATATGCTTAATGATTACAAACTTAGTCAAATGATTTTTAATAATTGACTATAGCCACCTATTGGTCGTTGTAAAACTCGTAACTTTACATCAAGACAAAAAGTCACCGAAACCTATTGCTAAACAAGACATTTTGACACTTTTATAAACTAGGAATATTATTTGATCCCTTGTTGTAAAACCTAAAATAAAAGAAATGAATTTTAATAATTTCACTATAAAATCACAAGAAGCTATACAACAAGCACAACAGCTTACACAGAGTTTCGGTCATCAACAAATAGAAAATGAGCATATATTTAAAGCTATTTTTACTGTTGATGAAAATGTACTTCCGTTTTTACTTAAAAAATTAAATGTAAACATCAACCTTCTACAACAAGTTCTTGATAGTACTCTAGAAAGTTTTCCTAAAGTAACAGGAGGAGAACTACAACTATCTAGAGAAGCAGGTAAATCATTGAATGAGGCCAGTATCATTGCCAAAAAGATGAATGATGAGTATGTATCTATAGAACATCTGGTTATTGCTATTTTTAAATCAAAAAGCAAAATAGCCCAAATATTAAAAGATCAAGGGGTTACAGAAAAACATCTTACTGAAGCTATTAATGAGATTAGAAAAGGAGAACGGGTAACATCACAAAGTGCCGAAGAAACATATCAGGTATTAAATAAATACGCCAAAAATCTCAATGAGATGGCGGAAAATGGTAAACTAGACCCTGTAATCGGTCGTGATGAAGAAATAAGAAGAGTATTACAAATCCTTTCTCGTCGTACCAAAAACAATCCAATGCTAGTAGGTGAGCCTGGTGTTGGTAAAACAGCTATCGCAGAAGGGTTAGCCCATAGAATTATTTCAGGAGATATCCCAGAGAATCTTAAAGACAAACAAATTTTTTCTTTAGATATGGGAGCCTTGATTGCAGGAGCCAAATTCAAAGGAGAATTTGAAGAGCGCCTTAAAGCTGTAGTAAAAGAAGTTACTACGAGTGATGGGGATATTGTATTATTTATTGATGAAATTCACACCTTAGTTGGTGCTGGAGGTGGTCAAGGTGCAATGGATGCTGCAAATATTCTAAAACCTGCGCTAGCAAGAGGAGAACTGAGAGCTATTGGAGCTACAACATTAGATGAATATCAAAAATATTTTGAAAAAGATAAAGCATTAGAAAGACGTTTTCAGAGAGTAACCATCGATGAACCTGATACAGAAAGTGCTATTTCAATTTTAAGAGGAATCAAAGAGAAGTATGAAGTACATCATAAAGTACGAATAAAAGATGAAGCTATTATAGCCGCAGTAGAACTATCTCAGCGTTATATAACTAATAGATTCTTGCCCGATAAAGCGATTGATTTAATGGATGAGGCCGCCTCCAAGTTAAGAATGGAAATTAATTCTAAACCAGAGGAGCTAGATGTATTAGATAGAAAAATTATGCAACTCGAAATCGAGATCGAGGCTATAAAAAGAGAAGATGATGATGTTAAACTAAAAACTCTTAATGCTGATCTTGCCAATATAAAAGAAGATCGTAATGAGATCTTCTCAAAATGGCAAAGCGAAAAAGAAGTGGTTGATGCCATACAAAATGCAAAAACAAATATCGAAGAGTATAAACTTGAAGCCGAACGTGCTGAACGAAATGGTGATTATGGAAAAGTTGCTGAATTACGTTATGGTAAAATAAAAGAATCACAGGAACACCTAGATCAATTACAAGAACAACTAGATCAGCAACAAAGTAAATCATCTCTTATTAAAGAAGAAGTGACCAATGATGATATTGCAGAAGTAGTTGCCAAATGGACTGGTATACCTGTCACCAAAATGTTACAAAGCGAACGTGAAAAACTACTTGTTCTAGAAGAAGAGCTTCAAAAACGAGTAGTAGGACAAATAGAAGCGATACAGGCAGTAAGTGATGCAGTACGAAGAAGTAGAGCTGGATTGCAAGATCAAAAAAAACCTATAGGATCTTTCTTATTTCTAGGAACCACTGGAGTTGGTAAAACCGAACTTGCAAAAGCTCTAGCCGAGTATTTGTTTAATGATGAGAGTGCCATGACTCGAATAGATATGAGCGAATACCAAGAACGACATGCTGTGAGTAGATTAGTAGGCGCACCTCCTGGGTATATAGGATATGATGAAGGAGGACAATTGACAGAAGCCGTGAGAAGAAAACCATATTCTGTAGTGCTATTAGACGAAATCGAAAAAGCACACCCAGATACATTCAATGTTTTATTGCAAGTATTGGATGAAGGTAGACTAACTGATAATAAGGGTAGAGTCGCAGACTTCAGAAACACTATTATTATCATGACTAGTAATATGGGGAGTCATATCATACAAGAAAAATTTGAAACTATCAAAGATATGGATTCTGCAATGGAAGCCGCCAAAGTTGATGTGCTTGCCATTCTAAAAAAATCTGTGCGGCCTGAGTTTTTAAACAGGATAGATGATATCATCATGTTTTCTCCTCTTACAAAAGCCAACATACACGAAATTGTAAAACTACAGTTGCAACACGTTTCTAAAATGCTGGCAGAGCAACACATTACTCTGGATGCGACAGAACAGGCTATTGTATACCTATCTAAAAAAGGGTTTCAACCAGAATTTGGAGCAAGACCCGTAAAACGAACCATTCAAAAGGAAGTTTTAAACAAATTATCTAAAGAAATTCTCGCTGGTAATGTTTCTACAGAAAGTGTAATCTTATTGGATGAATTTGATACAAATCTGGTATTTAGAAATCAAGAAAATTTAGTTTCTTGAAAAGTTAGAAACTAGTATAAAATAAGCTATCGAAGTTTTTTATAAATTTAAAATAAACTTCGATAGCTTTTATATTGTTGAACTCATGAGTTAACTCATCCAATTAGTTTTATCTTCTTTGTTCCATTTGGTAGTAGTTTTTTTACTTTGTGTCCAAAATTCAATCGAGCTTTTCCCTGTGATGTCGCCCACTCCAAATTTTGATTCATTCCAACCTCCAAAAGAAAAAGGCTCTCTTGGCACAGGAACTCCAATATTAACCCCTACCATTCCTGCACTCGCTCTTTCTATTACCTGCTTTGCTAACCCTCCATTTTGCGTAAAAACCGCAGCCGCATTACCATAATTAGAGCCATTCTCTATTTTGATCGCTTGATCAAGATCTTTTGCTCTGATAATACTAATAACTGGACCAAATATTTCTTCTTTGGCTACAGACATATCTGTTGTTACATGATCTAAAATAGTTGGACCTACATAAAAACCAGTCTCCCCACCTTTGACAACTACGTTTCTTCCATCTAGAATGACATTGGCCCCTGCTTGTTCTGCTTCTGTTATATACCGCTCAATACGTTCTTTGGCTTCTGCACTAATCACTGTACCTAAGTTTTCTCCAGGAATAATTGCCTTTGCTTCTTCTACCATTTTATCAATGATATGATCTATTTTATCAACCCCTACCATTACAGAGGCTGCCATACATCTTTGCCCTGCACAACCAGACATAGAAGCGACTACATTGGATGCTGTCATTTCTGTATTAGCATCAGGCAATACAATCAAATGATTTTTTGCTCCTCCTAAAGCTAGACAGCGTTTAAGATTTGAAGTTGCTTTTTGGTATACTATTTTAGCTACCGTAGTAGATCCTACAAACGTTACTGCTTTGATATCGGGGTGATCACAAATTGATTCTACCACTTCTTTACTTCCATTAATAACATTAAAAACACCTTGAGGCAAGCCTGCTTCTTTAAGTAATTGAGCTATTTTCATTACACTTAGAGGAACTTGCTCTGATGGTTTCATAATCATTGTATTTCCTAATACCAAAGCATTTGGGATTGTCCAGTGAGGTACCATATTAGGAAAATTAAAAGGAGTTATAGAAGCTACAACTCCCAGTGGTTTTTTTTCTATCTTACATGCTACCCCTTTACTTACTTCTTGTATTTCATTACATACAATTTGTGGGAGCGAAACTGCAAATTCACAGAGTTCTATTCCTTTTTCAACCTCTGCCTTTGCTTCGCCAAAAGTTTTTCCGTTTTCTAACCGAATAAGATTAGATAATTCTTCTATATTTTCTTCCAATAGGTTTCTATATCTAAAAAATACCTGAACTCTCTCTTTCAATGTTAATTGTGACCATTTTACAAATGCTGTAGAGGCCGATTTAACAGCTTTATCTAATTGTTTCTTGGTGGATATGGGTACTCTAGATATACTGCCCCCATCCAGAGGGCTTATTACATCAATAGATGCTTCTTGATGTTGTTCAAAATCTCCATTAATAAAATTCTGAACAGTAAGTTGGTCTTGTACTAATTTCATAGCTAAATAATATTGTTTATGAAAATAACGGGGTTATCTTCTAAAACTTATCTATCCTGATTAATAAATAGATAAGAGGTCTCTAGAAAAGCAATGTATTGATTCAATACAATTTACATAATAGTATACTTATTTCTTGTAAAAATGATATAAGTCTATCCTCTTTGTAGAAATCTCTTTTATAATATAACACTTGATTAAAAGACTTCAAAACAAAGATTTAATACATAAAAATCAATATTCCTTTCTAGACAACCTCTTACTTAACAAAATGGCAATGTGTTTTACTTAAAATAAGTATCTAATAAAAGATTACTTGTTTATCACAATATCATATCGTGTGCTTTCTACAATTATCATGATTTCATCGATAAGCTACTGTTTCTACTGCTTCCATTCTTCTTGTTTTATCAAAAAGGCTTTTTTTATCTTATTATTTCTTTTGAATATTTTTTTATTTAGAGTGGAATAAAAGCTGCTACTTTATAAAATTCATCAGAGGTTCCTACATCTGTAGTCAATGTTGCTCCCGCTGATATTCTAAAAGATATCCCTTTATCAAATTTCATTTTTACTGACCCACCTAGCCATTGATAGATTTTTACACTTCCTGATGCATCTTCTTGTCGTGTTATACCAAAAGATTCATAAAAAGCTCCCAATACAATCCTATCACTTACTTGTATTCCAGGTGCCGCCCAGTTTAATAAATAATCTTTGGTTACGATATCATCATCTTCTCGCAATGATTTGTAATAAGCGATATATCCTTCAAAATCAAAAAGACCATCATTGTAAGCTACAAATAGATTAGGTACTAACCCTTCTGCTATTTTTGTTCCTTCGCTATTGGATGAAAACTTACCATGAGAAATTCCCATAGATGGATTGAGATACAATTTCTTATTAAACATTTTAAACCCTAAACCTACTCCCGTTTCTAGCAACAGGTCGCTTCCTGAATCTAAATTTCCAAAAGAAGGGTTTGTCCAAAAGATGCTATATATAGTAATATCATAGCTTTTATTGGTTTCAAAATTACCAAAGAAGATAGGGTAAAATCCTGCAACACTATTATGCAGAATCTGAGTAGCAAAAGTTGCTTTCTTCTTTTCTTTTTCTTGTGCTTCTATAAAATATGTAGACAATACTAGTATACATAGTGTGATTATGATTTTTTTCATGACCGAAGTTTATATTTTTAAAAATTGATTTATATATGTTGATATTGGCCTATGAGCTTCTTCTAGATGTAAATGGTGCCCTCCATCTATTTGATGTACTGTTGCATTTTTGAATTGCTCGATTCGTGAAGTATACATTCCATCTGCAAACAATCCTTGTTTACCCAATACGATAAGAGTTTCACATTGTATATTCTTGATAAACAATTGTGCTTGTTGCTCTGTCATTCTATAACACTCTGATAATACAATCCTAGGGTCAAATCGCCACCTGTAACCTTGTGTCACTTTTATTAATGATCGCTCTACCAAACACAAAGAGGCATCATAAGATATTTTACCTATTACATTATCCATTCTATCATGCACAGCTTCTTCTTTTGTTTTGAAGTACCCAACATCGGGGTCAGAAAAACCATATAATTTTGTTTTTCTTGCCATTTTTAGCTGTTGTACAGATTTTCTGAATTCTGTAACAATATTTTCCTCTTCTACTACAAAAGGTGCCCCCAATCCATCTAGAAATATTAGCTTGGTAACTTTATTTGGCATTGCTCCTGCGATAATAGATGCTACTCCTGTCCCCATAGAATGCGCCAGAATAATACACTTTTTCCACCCTAGTTTTTCTATAACCTTGAGTGCATCTACGGCATAATCCCATAAATAATAAGATGTATCCTGAGTTCTGTGATCTGACCAACCATGTCCTGCCAGGTCTATAGCAACAATGCATATATCATTTGATAACAGTGGTATTAATTTATCAAAAGAGTTTGCATTATCTAACCATCCGTGTATTGCTAATACAGGGGTACCACTTTGGTCCCCCCATATTTTTACAGCAATTCTAAAACCATCGATTTCGATAATTTTTTCGGTATATGCTACTGTTTCCATACTTATACAGCTGCTTTGGTTTTTACTTCTTCTAGCGCCATATCTTTCAACTTAATTACATTAAATTTTCCATTTGGCGTTTTGGGCATGGATTTTATAATCCTTATATATTCTGGTACTTTATAGTTCTCCAGATCCCTTTTGCATAAGGTAATAATGGCTTCTTCTGTAGTTACTTGCCCATCAGTAAGCACTACAAAAGCAAACAATGCCTCCCCATAATCCTCATCTGGTACTCCTGTTACCAGTACAGCATTGATTTCTGGTATTGCGCTTATATAATCTTCTACTTCTTTTGGACTTACTTTTATTCCTCTGGATTTTACCATATGATCCATTCTTCCTTTAAAATAGAGATACCCATCTTCATCTAGCGAGCAATAATCCCCTGTATACAGTACTTTTTCTCCAGGAAAATTTCCTTCTTTTAGTTTCTCTGCCGTCTTCTCTGGTTTATTCCAATATCCTCGCATTACAGTAGCTCCACGAATAACTAGTTGACCTATTTGATTAGGTTCTTCTATTTTATTGTTATCATCATCAACCAACCATAATTCTGTGTTCGGGATGGCGATCCCTACGCTATTTGGTTTTTTATCAATATCAGCAGGAGGCAGATAAGTACATCTTTTACATTCTGTAAGACCATACATAGAAAAAATACTTACATTAGGAAACAATGCTTTCACCATAGCAATGTTGGTTTCTGTGAGGGCTGCTCCTGTATTGGTTACAGCACGTATACTGGATAAATCCAATTGAGATTTTTTATTTTGCTCATGCAACATCATAACCATAGTAGGTACTGCAGGAAGAATTGTTGCCTGTTGTTCTCTTATTGTTTTTAATAAAAAGATAGGCCAGGTAAATTCTTTTTCTAGCAATAATGTTGCTCCTGTTGATACACACATAATCATTTGATATAATCCATAATCAAAAGATAATGGTAATGCGCACAGTACTTTATCGTCTTTGGTATATCCTAAATATCCGTTTAATGAATTTGTTGCTGCAATCATATTTTGATGTGTAAGCATCACTCCTTTAGGTTCTCCTGTAGAACCTGATGTATATATGATAGCGGATAAGTCAATACTAATTGTCTCTACAGGTATTACCTCTTGTTTTTTCTGAGATAGTATAGTATCCATATTAGTATATAACTGCTCAGAAGGTATTTCTTTGCTGCCTGACAGAATTACTTTATGTAATTGTGAGCTTTCTAGCATTACCTTATTTTGGCTTACAATCTCATGATTTGTAATCAATGCTACTGCTCCAGAATCATTCAGTATGTATTTTATTTTTTCAGATTTCAACTCTATTCCTACAGGTATAACTACAGCTCCTGCTTTGAGTATCCCCCAAAATGAGATTACAGTATCTATTGTATTTCCCAATAAGATAACTACCCTATCTCCTCTTTGTACTTGTATACTTTGAAGATAGTTAGCCAGTTTATCGGATAACACATCCAAATCCTTGAATGTATATGTATTCTTTGCCATAGAAACAGCAATTTTATCAGGATATATTTGTGAGTTTCGGGTTAAAAAATTTTGAAGTAAGGGAGTCATTTTTCTTTTGCTTTTAAATCATTACTATTTTTTCTATTCTTTCTTTACACCTTACATTACGCTTAAAACAAAGCACAAAAGCTCCTTATGCAACAGCTATGCTATCAACAATAAAGCCTTGCGATGCTTGCAAAAAGGGAGGTGAAAAATCAGAAAGAATTTTATGTCATTTTTGATTACAAAATGACACATTATAAACACATCCTCTTATCAAATAATCTGATTGAATATGTTTTACATATACCTAATTCTAAATTCTACAAAACATAGAAATTGAATTGATATAATAAGAGTAAGAAGTGCCCTTTTTGTTACTAAGAACACCTCTTACACATTGAGCTAATATTACTACACAATCTTAGCGTTATTTATTCACTAACTGAGAAGATCTATAGTCACTATCAACGTTTAATTATTAACTATACTGCTACTTGTAATTCAGACAGTACATAGTCATAAATTGCTTGCAAGGTATTGAAATGCCTTGCCTCTATTGTATCAGGATTTACCTCAAAACCTTCTATATTATCTTCTAGAAATGTTAAAAAAAACATAGATGAAAGGGAGTCTATTCCTAAATCGTTTTTGAGATGTGAATCTAATTGAATTTGTTCTTTCTTCAGATTAGCTATACTATCTATTAATCCATCTTTTATAAGGTCTAAAATTTTATTTGTGTTCATCTTTTTTAGTTTAATACAGGTTCTTTTTTAAAATCTACTACTACTTGTCTGCTTATGATATCATCAGAGGTGTCCTTATGTCTAATAAGGTGTACTTGATCATCATAAACCAACGCTTCTACGGGAAATCCATGACTATGAAAAAGTCCAGGAGAAGATGTCGATCCGTATGCACCAGAGGCATTGATTACTAGAATATCTCCTTCTTTAACTTCTTTTAGCTTTATATTTCTACCGATAATATCATCTGGACTACATAATGGCCCAGCAACCTGGTATTCAAACTCTTCTGAATTGTCTGTAGCTGAAATATTTTCCATAGGGAAATTTCTTTTAACCACACGCCCAGAACCTGCGGAAGCAGAATGGCAATTCGTTCCACCATCTGTCACTACAAATGTTTTTCCGTGATTTATTTTTATATTATTTACTCCTACAGCAAAATACCCTGCTGTACCAATAATAAATCTTCCTGACTCCATAATAATTCTTGTATCAGGATATTTTTTATGGAAATCACTAAACAGAGGTGTCATCAAATTTTTGAATTCTACAATATCTAATTCTTCTTGATTAGGGAAATATGGTATTCCCATTCCCCCACCAACATCAACCATAGAAAAGGTGGTGTTATATTTTTGACTTATCTGTTCATATAGCCCTAATATATATTTTGAATTTTCATATACAGATTGTGCATCTAATATATTGGTTCCATTATACACATGAATCCCTTTAATATTAATATTAGGCACATTAAGATACGTTCCAAAATTGGCTATTGCATGTTTTTCATCGATACCAAATTGAGTAGGTCTACCCCCCATTTTCCATGGAGAACCTTTTGCAGAAAAATCAGGGTTTATTCTGATAGCAACATCTACCACTACTCCCGCTTCATTAGCAAACCTAGATACTCTTTTGAGCTCTGTTTCTGATTCTACTACTATAGCAAAAACACCTAACGAAATTGCTCTTTTAAGTTCATAATCTTTTTTACAAGGACCAAGGTATACAATATCTTGTGGTGTTGAGCCTGCTTTTAATGCGATCTCCATTTCTGTAATAGAACAAACTTCTGTACAAGCTCCTTTAGATCTTAATAATTTTACTAATGAAACGTTTGGATTGACTTTTAGGGCATAAAAAACGTCTACACAGTCGGGTAACGCATTGACCAACCTTTGATAATTTGACACTAACTTTTCTCCATCGTATATATAAGATGGGGTGCCGTGTTCTTTTACTGCCGCAATAATTTTTGATTTGTGTGTTTGCATAATAGCTTTAAATTGTTGTTAATAATTTTTCTTTTTCTTTATGATAGCAGCTATACTGCCGCATCTGGCATATTTTTCAACTTTTTATAAATAGTTTGATTGGCTATCCTTTTTTAAGGATGGATATTTGGTGCTATCTCACAACTCTTCAAGTATCTACATTAAGTACATTTTTATGTACACCAATAGTTTTTAGTATTCTTTCTTTTATAGAGTTGTGATTTTCCAGCACAAGGAAACTACGCTGTTTTATAAAAGAAGCTAGGTTTAATTATTTGATATGATTACTTATCAGAATTAAACATATCATAATGTATAAGCCATTTTCCATTTTCTTTTTTCCATAAAATGATATAAGACCCCTCAAAAGTGTGCTCCTTTTTAGTATCTACAAAACCTAACATATGACATCTCTGAAAAGCAACGTCCATCTCACCATAAAACTCTAATTCATCCTGATAGAATTCTACACGATCTACTCCTTTTACACTTTCTGTAAATTCTTTTTCTATATCCGCTCTTCCTAATCTAGGCTTTACTCCAGGTTTCATAAATACAGCGCCTTCTACGATATATTCTTCTGATATTCCTTTAGGATTTTTATTCTTCCATTTGGTCTCAAACCGTCTATCAGCAATATCTATCAATTTTGCCTGCTTTACTAAGTCTGCTTTGGTAACACTATTAGTTCCAAAATAACTCACTACTGAACTTTTATAGTCTATGGTAACTTTCTTAGACTTTGAAGAGTTAGAGAACGAAATTACAACTAGGGCTCCGATGACCAGCGCTGTAACTAAAATCGATTTGTTCAAATTAATTCTTTTCATGATTGTGTGTAATTAAAAGATTATTAAATATTTACATTGATTTGAATATCGAAATTAGAGCAACAGGAAAAATACTCGTATAAAAAATCTAACACAAAATCTTCAATATATTTTATAAGAGAATGCTCATTTTATGGTTTTATAACAAAACAAATGAGTGTTACTCGTAAAAAATTACATTATTTTATAACAATATTTTAACAAATCAACCAGTTTATTGACGAATGATTTAAAAAAAACATACTAGAACGGGCTGATGAGTTTGGAATTATTGAACATTCTAAAAAGCAATGGAGCATATAAGAGTACAAGCTATACTAAAAATGAAGCGATCATACATAAAGGAGATATTGCCACACATCTATATGTTATTATAAATGGTAGTGTAAAAATTAGTTGTTTACATAGAAATGGGCAAGAGGTTATATTGGTTTTATTAAATCAAAACCAAACATTTGGTGGCAATGGAGCATTTCATGATTTGGACACAAATTATATTTTCAAATCCGTTATTGAAACAACTGTTATTGAAATCTATTGCATGGATGATATCTATGAGATGATCAAAAAAAATCATAACCTGCAAAGGGAATTATTTAGAATCTGGGGAGAGAAGTATACGATGCTAGAGCAAAGGATCAGGGTTTTAAATATTAAATCTACTTTATTAAGGTTTATAGAAGTACTAATGGAGTTCAAAGAGAAATTTGGTTATTCATGTCCTGATACGAATGAAATAATAATCAATTCTCCTTTGGACCAGGAAGGAATTGCTAATTATATAAGAACAACTAGAGTTAGTGTTAATACTATTATACACCAACTCAAGTATGCTTCATTAATAGAATATGAAAAACAAAAAATCGTTCTAAAAAACGATTTTTTTGAGCACTATAAATCTATTGCTTATAATTTATAACCTAGAGAAAGTTGTATATTTCTAGTATTTCCTTTTGTTCCTCCAGGTATATTACTATCATCTATCATATTTGATATCCCAAAACCATATCGTAAATCTGCAAAGAAATTCTCTGTTATATTAACCCCAATACCTGCAACTGCAGCTAAATTAAATGTATTAAAATTGGTCTCTACAGAGGTATTATCCTCCCATTCCCATATTTTGATTCCTGCTTGAGGTCCAATATGTACATTAAAACGATCTGAGATATTATATTTTATAAATACAGGTACTTGAAGATAATCTACACGTAAAGATTCATCATCATTACCAATAGCTGAATATTGAAATTCAGGTTGAAAGCTCCATTTTTCTGTAATTGGAAATTCTGCCAAAAACCCTGCTACTATCCCCAATCTACTATCTTCTAAATTTTCTGGTATATCATCAGAACTAATTGAACTTAAGTTTGCACCGATTCTAACCCCATAAGACGCTTCTTGAGCTTGAGAATTGAATGTTACAAACATTAAAAAAATTGTAGTGTATAGTATGACCTTACTCATAATTCCAGTTTTTTTTGTCTTTTATTAAGGACGCAAAGTAATAGATTTTTGCCTAAACTATCTCAATCTGTAAAAATTATTACTTTACAAATCGATGAATCGTATGAATTATAACTCTTTATCGATTATTTAGTTTCTCGTTATACAAAGATTTTATAATGCCATCAGACAGCCCTATTTTTGGGACATATATCTCTCTAGAGCTACTCCATTTCATTGCAGAAAGATATATTCTAACTGCGGGTAGGATAACATCTGCTCTATCTTGGTTTAAATTAAGTTGCCATATTCTTTCTTCATATGTCAAAGAATTCAGTAGTTTATAATAAGAACTTAAATATAAGAAAGACAAAGATTTGCCTATTTTTTTACCACTATTTTTAAAAATATTATTAATATTCCCTCCTGATCCTATGAGAGAGATTCTATTATAATTTTTGGTGTTTTCTTTGATCCAATTTTCTACATCTTTCCAAATTGTGTCTGCTACCAAATTATTTAAAAGCCTTACTGTTCCTAACTTAAAAGATTTTGACACTATCGTATTACCATTATGGTATAAAGTGAATTCTGTACTCCCCCCACCAACATCTACATATAAATACGTCGCATCTGTATTAATTAATTGATTAAGATCAGTCATAGCGATTATAGCAGCCTCATCTTTTCCATCAATGATATCTATCTGAATTCCAGTTTTTTCTTTGACAAGCTCTACTATTTCATAACCATTTTTGGCTTCTCTCATTGCAGAGGTAGCACAAGCTTTATATCGTACAACTTTATGTGTTTTCATCAAAAGTTGATAAGCTTGCATAGTATCAACCATTCTTATAATATTCTCTTGCGATACTTTATTACTCTTAAAAACGTCTGCTCCCAAACGTATAGGAACCCTGACCAAGCTTGTTTTTTTAAACCTTGTCTTTTTCCCTTCTTCTTCGTGAATACTACTGATTAATAGCCTTACAGCATTAGAACCAATATCAATAGCTCCATATTTTTCTATAGTTAACAAAATAATTAATTTCCTAGTTTTTTTAAATAATATTCATACGTAGCTATTTGAGATCTTATTTTTTTCTGATCATTAAGTATGTATGCATTATCTTGGTTTTTAGATAATTTTCTAGCTTTTACGTTATCATTCCAACAAATATCAAAAGTCTCCATTAGCTCTAATTTGATATCCTTATCATAAATAGGGCACGATATTTCTACTCGCCTATCCAGATTACGAGTCATCCAATCTGCAGATGAAATGTATACTTTTGGTTCTCCTCCATTCTGAAATATAAACAATCGTGGGTGTTCCAAAAATTTATCAATCACACTAATTGCTCTAATGTTTTCACTCATACCAGGTATTTCTGGTATTAAGCAACAAATACCTCTAATAATCAAATCTATTTTTACTCCTGCTCTACTTGCTTCATATAACTTATCTATCATTTCATAATCACTCAAGCTATTTAATTTTAACTTGATACCTGCTTCTTTTCCTTCTTTGATATTTTTTATTTCCTTGTCAATGAGTTTAACTAGAGAGGATCTCGTATAATGTGGAGATACTAATAAATGTTTATATCTATTTATCTTATAATTGATTTCAAAAAACTTAAAAACCTTATTGGTTTCTTTTAAAATCGCTTCATTTGTAGTAAACAATGTATAATCGGTATAGATTTTTGCTGTAGATTCATTAAAATTACCCGTGCTTATAAACCCATATCTTTTTAATTTTCCATTTTCTTCTCGCTCAATCACACATGCTTTGCAATGAATCTTGAGGCCAGTAACTCCAAAAATAAGATGCACTCCTTCTCTTTGCATTTTTTCTGCATATCTTATATTGGCAGCTTCATCAAAACGAGCTTGTAATTCAATTTGAACGGTTACATTTTTACCATTTTTGGTAGCATTTATCAACGAACTAGCAATATGAGAAATATTTGCTAATCTATATATTGTGATTTTTATACTCTTAACTTTAGGATCTATCGCAGCTTCTCTTAAAAATTTTACTACATAAGAGAATGTATGATAAGGTGTATATTGCAAAAAGTCTTTTTTTGCAATTTTATCCAATAAACTTCCTTGTAAAACAAGTCCTGGTATCGCCAGCGGTTTTATGGATTGATATACCAAGTTTGTATTTCCTAGATCAGGAAAATTCATATAATCTCTACGATTATGATATCTTCCTCCAGGAATAATACTATCTGTATTATCTATTCCCATTTTTTCCATCAAAAAACTAAGGGTATCTTTTTCTATTGTTTTATCATATACAAATCTTACTGGTTCACCATCTCTTCTGGATTTTACACTACTTGATATTTTTTGAATAAAACTTTTACTTAGATCATTATCAACATCTAACTGTGCATCTCTTGTAATTTTTATCATATGAGCCGAGGCTTTTATATAATCAAAAATACTAAAGTTAATATGCATACAGTATCGTATTAAATCATCTAACATGATGATAAATTGTTTCCCATCTTTTTCTGGTAATACAACAAATCGTTCTGTATTTTTAGGAATCTCTATAAGTGCATAAATTTTCTCCTTGGTAGTTTGTTGTAATATTTTGGATATTCTACCCTCTTTAGCCACTTTTTCTTTTAGTACAAGTTTTACGGCCAAATAAGCTACACTATCTTTGAGGTGCGGAAACTTTTCTAGATCATTAAGAATATAAGTAACTAATGCGGGGCTTACTTTGGTGACAAAATAATTACGAATAAAAGCATCTTGATCTTCAGTTACCTGATTTTCATCAATTACATATATATAATGTTTCTCTAGTTCATTTTTTATGCTATTAATTGTTTTCAGGCTAGTAGCTTGCTGTTTGATAACAATATTGGTTATTTTTTCCAATAATTCACTTGCTGTAGACCCTTTGAGTACATTTTTTCCATCCTTACCTGCTTGATCGATTCTTTTTATGGTAGCATATCGCACTTTAAAGAATTCATCCAGGTTATTAGAAAATATCCCAATGAAGCGTAATCTTTCTAATAAAGGTACTTTATCGTCTGCAGCCTCTTGTAATACTCTTGCATTAAACTGTAACCAGCTTAGCTCTCTATTAATATATTGATTGCTTTCATTTTCCTTCATTATCGCAAAGATTTAGGAAAAAGTGTTAATAAGGTATTTCCGACAGATATATCTTGCCATTCTTTTACATCAAACTCTATAGCAACAACTCCTGATGTTGGTAGGTTATCTATTCGTTTATTACCCAAAAAATTCACAATTGAAGTAAATCCATGATTATGCCCAAATACCATTAATGTATCAATAGCAGCATCGCATTTCTTTATTTCATCCATCACCTGATTTCCAGAAAAATCATATAAATCAGGTACTATTGAAAATTTAGTTTCAGGAATTTCTAAATGTTTTAGAATAATACTTGCTGTCATACGTGTTCTTTTTGCAGGACTACATAAAACTTTGTCTATAGGTTTTATCAATGACTTTAATTCTTCCCCTATCAATTCTGCATCATTTAGTCCTCTAGTATTCAATGGTCTCTCATCATCTGATATATCAAACTCCCAAGAAGATTTAGCATGTCTTATTAAATATAAAGTTTTCATGAAGTTTATACCTTTTGTAAAAATCAAATTATTTTATACAAGTTTAAGAATTCGATTTTACAAATCTTACTAATAAGAGTACAAAATTATTTTTAGTTCAATACACAAGTAAAGAATTTTGATATCCTATATTTTTAATAAAGAAATTATATAACTATCAAAATATCATCTAAAATAATGAAAATGAAGACCATAAAGAACTGATTTTAATCGATAAAAACAGTGCTTACATCGAAAACATTACTTTTTTCTTATGTAATTAAATGTTAAAATATAAATTTACGTACGGTTTTCCCTTAAATCAGAATGTTTTCCCCCAAACATTATGTACATAAACTAATCATAATATCAAGTTAGGGTTATAAAAAAAACAAAAAAAGTGGAAAAAGTGATTACTATACATAGAGATTATTCGTTGTTACAAAACTTTTGGCTATTTGCCTTCATATATTGCTTTGGATGTTCCATTATATATGGTCAGGTAGAAGTACCTCTTAAAAAACGAACTGAGTTAACGCTTAAAGGAGATTTCAAATTTGTTTCCAACACTATTTTGGGCAAAATCAGCAATGATGATGGATCACAAATATTTGATCCAAATAAAAGCTATAATAATGGTGGTTTGAATAATCAATTCAAGATGGGATTCATTGATATTGATACAGATCAAACAACTTTTAATTCTAGTAGTGCTGATCTTTCTATTGATTCTGATTGTAGCGCAATAAAGCATGTAGGGTTATACTGGACTGCTTCATATGCAGATCATGATAGAAAACATGATATAACCTCTATAAAAGTAAAATATCCTGGGCAAAAAGAATACACATCTATTACTGATGGAGAAATCATACATGATTATTACAAAGATGCTGAATCAATGTTTAAACAGTATTCTTGTTACAAAGATATTACTCAAGATGTCTTAAGCTTAAAAAATCCTTTGGGTACATATACAGTTGCTAATATTCCAGCTACAACTACTGAAATTAATGACGATCAAACCCTAGGGAATGGTCTTGCTGGTGGATGGACTATGGTAGTCATATATGAAGATGATGCAAAACCTAGAAAAAGATTCTATGTATATGATGGATTTGTTAACATTGACTCCAAAGCTAAACCCGTTGCATTTTCTTTTAATAATTTTCAAACTATACCTAATGGAGCTGTACATGGTAAAATTGGTGTAATCGCTTATGAGGGAGATAAAGGAATTATCGGAGACCGCTTTCAGGTTATGTCTAATGAGACTAATAAATACAAAAGTCTTGCTGATGGTGTGAACCCTATGAATAATTTCTTTAATGCTAATATTACAGAAAATGGTAAGAATGTAACCACCAGAGTACCTGCAAGTCAAAATACTTTAGGGTATGATGCCGATTTATTTGATATAAAGAATGTACGAAATAGTATTATCGGTAATAATCAAACTGCTGCCAAATTTAGATTATCTACCAATAATGATGGGTATTCTGTAATGGGGGTTGCTTTTAGTGTAGAAATATACGAGCCAGCTATTAATATTGTAAAAAGATCTAGATATGCAGATAACAACGCATATATACACCCCAATGATGTTTTAGCTCCTAAACAAGAAATAACATATAATTTAACCATATATAATGATGGTAATGATAATGCCAAAAACACCATTATAAAAGATGTTTTACCAAAAAATGTTGTGTTTTCAGAAAAATCACTAGTTCTTCCAACCAAGAAGATTAAAGTAAAATATGATAAGCTATCTAGAACTTTAAATTTTATTGTACCAAATAAAATGGTAAAAACTGATAGTGAACCTTTCAAAATCAGTTACAACGTACTTGTAGACACCAGTTGTGAATCTATCAATATTATTGATGATATTATGATCGTAGACCAACCTGTTAGCGCTGAGTTTAACGGTACTCTTAATGAAACTATAAAATACTCAAAAGGATACAATCATATTAATTCTTGTGGATTACCTGATTACTATCAGTTCAAATTAGCTATTGATATTAGCGAAATGAATTGCCCTAATGCTAGTAGATTAGCTTCTATTCCCAAAAAGAGAATGAATAGTGAATTTACCGCAGTAATACCTGGAGATATAGACAAAGTAAATAAATCTAATAATACAGAAAGTGGTGGAATCACTCCTGGAGATATTGTTCAAACAAACACAACTCCAGAATCTGATTTAAAATCAGATATGAAATTGAGTAAAACCATTAACGATTTAATAAACTTAAATGAAATATACTTTGAGTTTGATAAATGGGACATTACCAACAAAGCTGAAGTAGAACTGGACAAGGTTGTTGATATTATGAATAATGATTACCCGAATATGGTTATCAAAATAGAAACACACTCTGATAGTCGTGGTGAAGAAAACTACAATCTTACACTATCACAAAAAAGAGCTGAATCAATCTACAATTATTTATTGAGCAAAAATATTTCTAAAAATAGAATTCTTTCTTATGTAGGTTTTGGAGAAACCAGACCCGTAAATGGTTGCGAAGATGGACAAGATTGTTCTGAAGATCAGTATAAAAAGAATAGAAGATCCAGTTTTGTAATTATGTAATATCCTCTAGCGGTGTTATTATTTACTAAGGTGCTAATCGCTCAATAAGCCAATTATTTGCTTCTTGATTAGAAGAAAACCGAATACGATCGTGTAGTCTATTCGCTCTACCCTGCCAAAACTCAAACTCAATAGGAGATACACAATACCCCCCCCATGATGTTGGTTTTTGTATTTCTTTATCTTTATACTCTTCTTCGAGTGTCTGTAATCTTGTTTGTAGTGCTTCTCTAGAGTCTATGACTTGACTTTGATCAGAAACTACGGCTCCTAGTTGACTTCCTCTTGGACGTGATAAAAAGTAACGCAAGCTTACCTCTTCTTCTACTTTTTTTGCTATTCCTTTAATTATAACCTGTCGTTCTAGGTTTGGCCAAAAGAATGAAATACATACTTTATTATTATTTTCTATAGCCTTTCCTTTTTCTGAAGTATAATTCGTGTAAAAAACAAACCCATTTACATCAAATTGCTTTAATAATACAATTCTCGCTTTTGGATAACCATCTAATCCCGTAGTAGTAACCGTCATTGCATTGGCTTCATCAACCCCTCCTGCCGCTTCTACTTCTTTAAACCAGTCAGCAAACAAAGTAAAAGGAGATGTGGGTATATTTTTTTCTTCCAAAAAATTCTTCTCGTATGATTTTCTATATGAAGTGAGGTCTCTATTCATTTATAAACTTTTTATGCAGTAAAATATAATTATATTTCTTTTTGGCAATTTATAAATTAATTTACGAATAAGTCTTTACATTCTCTTATAATTAAAACGGTAAATATATCTAAAAGATTTTCTTTATTAAGTAAAGAAAGTAATCAATAATCCTTAATAAAGAAGCTTTATATCTTTTAAACCACAACAGCAACACTATTTTAAATTATAATTGAATTTAAAACTCAAAAAAATCCCCATCGTCAGCAATTTCAACTTGATCAAATACTGTTTTTGCTTCTTCTTTAAAAAGCTCAATATTTTCATATCGTGTAGAATAATGCCCTAAAATCAGCTTTTTTACATTTGCTTTTTTTGCAATCGTAGCAGCCTCAATAGCAGAACTATGCCCTGTTTTTGCACACAAATGCTTATGGCTTTCTAAAAATGTAGATTCATGATATAAAACAGTAGCATTTTTAATCAAAGAAATCTTTGCTTCATCATATTTAGTATCACTACAATACGCATAACTTTTGGTAGCCTTAGGAGACTTTGTAAGCTCTTTATTAGATATAACAGTACCATCATCTAAAACTACATCATTTCCTTTTTTTATAGATCTGTAGTATGCTGTATGGATATTATAACCAGATACTTTATCAATCAATAAAACTCTATCCCCTTCTTTTTCCTGAAACAAAAAACCATTGCAATATACTCTATGCTGTAATGGTATGGTACGCACTACTACTTTTTCATCTTCAAAAACAATTTCAGACTCGGGATTATCCAATTCATGAAAACGTAATGGAAAATCAGTCCAAGAATTAGAAAGTTTTAACTGCAAAGTAATTATTTCTTTGATTCCTTTTGGTCCATGAATATGAAGTGGAGTATCTCTTTTAAGCAACCTAAAGGTAGACACCAGACCTATCAATCCAAAAAAATGATCTCCATGCAAGTGAGAGATAAAAATATGCTTTATTCTAGAAAATTTAATTTTATTACGTCGTAATTCTACTTGAGTTCCTTCTCCACAATCTATCAAAAAAATATGATTGTTTATATCTAAAACCTGAGAAGTAGGGTTTGTAAATGTTCTGGGAGTTGCAGAATAGCAACCTAAAATCGTAAGTTTCAAAATTGTTTTTCCTCTTTATTAAATAAGTCGTGAATATACTCTAATCGTAGTTATAAACCTATCTAGCGACCAAAAGAATCAAAAGATGTCAACAAAGATATACAGCTTTTTACATCAAGGTTTCTTCTATACCCAGTTGCTCCCAAGACAGTACCATCATTATTTAGAACCAAAATAACAGGAAAAGACATTCTTTTATTATATTTTCTGGCTAAGGCTTTATTTTTACTTCGTTGAATTGCTGTTAGCTTATTTTTTCTTCGTTTTGGAAAATCTGCTTTTACCCAAACAAAATTCTTACCAGCATATTCTATAAATTCTTTATCAGATAAAATATATTTTTCTAACCTCATACAAGGAGGACACCAGTCTGATCCTGTAAAAAGCAATACAATATTCTGATCTTTTTCTTTGGCAAGTGTAGTTGCTTCTTCAAAATCATATTTCCAATCTTGAGCATTGGTATGATTGCAAAAAAGAACTAAAAATAATACTATAATAATCGGGGCGAATTTATTCATAGTATATCGGACGAAAAACATCAACAATGATTACAAAGCAAATGTTTTTTTAAAACCCTAAATCTCTTTCTATCTCCTCCATTTCAACCAAATCATATGCTTCCTGTAGTGTTGGAACAATGGTCATATCGCTTGAAACATCATCATAAGAGATCTTCTCAGTAACTATCACAAATGAATGTTTAGTATTCTTATGTTTATTTGATAATAGTAAAAATTCATTAACATCATCGATAGAAATCTGTTCTAATGTAAATAAATTAATAATAATATTGTCATTCTTAAGAGATTCATACTTGTTTTCAAGACCTTTTACAAAATCAATAATTGTGGTTTTCTCTTGTGTTACTATTGTGGTAGTACCTTCTTTATTAAATATCATACGTTATCGTTTAATTTTTGAAGCTAAAAGATATATTACAGCCATTCGCACTGCTACCCCATTTTGTACCTGATCCAATATAATGGCTTGGTCAGAATCAGCAACATCGCTCGTGATTTCTACTCCACGATTGATTGGTCCTGGGTGCATGATTACAATTTCTTTATCTAAACTTTCCAATAACTTTTTATTCACCCCAAATTGTTGAGTATACTCTCTGGTCGAAGGGAAATAACTAATTTCCATTCTTTCATTTTGTACTCGCAACATATTTGCGACATCACACCATTCTAGGGCTTTCTTGAGATTTGTTTCTACCTTAACACCTAGCTTTTCTATATAGGTAGGTATTAATGTTTTTGGTCCACAAACTCTTACTTCTGCTCCTTGCAGTTTTAATGCAAATATATTTGAAAGCGCCACTCTTGAATGCAGAACATCTCCTACAATTACAACTTTCTTTCCTCCTACTTCTCCTAATCGTTCCCTAATAGAATAAGAATCTAGTAATGCCTGTGTTGGGTGCTCATGCGCCCCATCTCCAGCATTTACAATACTAGCATCTACATGTCTAGAAAGAAAAACTCCTGCTCCTGGATTAGGATGTCTCATTACTACCATATCAACTTTCATAGAAAGAATATTGTTTACGGTATCAATAAGAGTTTCTCCTTTCTTTACAGAAGACGACGCTGCAGAAAAATTAACCACATCAGCAGAAAGACGTTTCTCTGCCAACTCAAAAGATAATCTTGTTCTTGTACTATTCTCAAAAAAAAGATTCGCAATGGTTATATCTCTAAGCGAAGGAACCTTTTTAATTGGTCTATTTATTACTTCTTTAAAGTGATCGGCGGTTTTAAAGATCAAATCAATATCATCTTTATTCAGATATTTTATTCCTAATAAGTGATTTACACTTAATTCGCTCATTCGTTTAAATTTATATTTTGAAATAAAGAACCATTTCGAGAAACCTTAATCACTAATCAAATATATAGCATCTTCTCCTTCATTCTCCTGCCAATGCACTTTTACTTTTTCTTGATTTATTGCATCTACTTGACGACCTCTATAATTAGGTTGTATTGGTAAATGCCTACTAAAACGTCTATCTATAAGAGTTAGCAATTCTATTTCTTGCGGCCTACCAAAAGATTGTACCGCAGTAAGAGCTGATCTAATACTTCGTCCTGTATACAGTACATCGTCAATAAATACAATTCGCTTATCTTCGACTACAAAATCAATATGAGTCTTATTAGCTTCAAGAGTCTTTTCACCTCTTCTAAAATCATCTCTATAAAATGTTATATCAAGATAACCTAATTGTATATCATTAACATGATAATCATCAATTAAAATTTTCTTGATACGATCTGCTAAGAAAATACCTCTCGGTTGAATCCCAATTAATACAGTATCTTCAAAATGAGTATGATTTTCTATTAATTGACAAGCCAAACGATGCAGGATTATATCAATCTCTTTTGCACTAAGTAGTAATTTTTGACTCATAATCTCCAAATGGATATCTGGAGTACAAAAGTAGTGAAATTTTGCAACTATGCAATCCAATTTTTAAATAACCTAAGAGCTAAAAAATCAATCAATCCTTCATACTACATAAAATCAATAATTTAAAAAACTTAGGCTACAAATTATTGTTCTATAAAAAAAGAGCGGTTTATAATTATAAATCGCTCTTTCATATCGTATCTATAACTTCTTATTTTCCGCCTATCAATAACACAAATGAGTTATTAGACACAGGAGAAACGTTATATTCTCTTATTCCATCTATTGTTTCCAGATATTTTTCTGCTTCAGAAAAAGCAGTTTCCATAGCACTTCTACCTGAATTCTCTTTTACAGAAATAGTCTTAGACATAAACTCTCCATCAACAAACTCAATTGTTATTTTCCACTTTCTTACAGAATGAAAACTTCTAATTTCTGCTATCTTTTTTGTTTTTTTATTTTGTGGTTCTGTTTCATCATCTCCATGCACAGATGACATTGTTTTTATGTTTTTCAAAACAGTTACCAGATTATTTTCTCTGGCATTAGCTTGAACAGCTATTAAAAAACTAAGCACCAATACTATTTTCTTGTTTATATTTTTCATTTTAAAAAAATAATTAAGATTTTTTCTACAGTGCAAATATCAGAAGGCTTCTCTCTTTCTAACATACCAATACCAGTGAAAATTCTACCCCCTTTTTTCAGTGAAGGGTACTATCACAAAATCTGATAAACGGTTGTTTTTTATCGTTATCACGCAACCATCAACTCAAAAACAACTGAAAATCAATCAATTAATCTTAAAAGAATCAAATACACAAAAATGAAATGTAAAATTTACCACAAAGAAAGTATGGTTTATCGCAAATAAAGAGGTATTCACAATGTCATTAGAAAATTAAGTTGATATTAAACTCTAAAACAAATTTATCCAATGTACTTTCTTTCTGAAAGTGAGTAAGAAGAAATTCCTTGGATAAGGAATTAAATAGATAATTTAAATTGTTGCGGAGTCATCATTTCTAATTTCTTAAACTGACGATTAAAATAACTAACATTATTAAATCCTGACTTAAAAGCTATTTCTGAGATCAAAAGTTTTTTATTTTGCTTTATCAGCCTTTTTGCAAATTTAATTTTCTCTGCATTCAAATAGTCTATAGGAGATACCCCAAGTGTATTTTTAAATTTTTTATGAAAGTTTGACGTACTCATATACGCTTTATTCGCAAGAAAATCTACCGTTATATTCTTATTTGTCAAATTATCTTTTATATACTTAACAACCATTCCTATTCTAGTATCTGTAAACACACCATTACAATCATTCAGAATACTATTTTTAGCTTTTGTCTGCAACAACCTCACAATCAATTCCTGAATCATTAAATCTAACAAAACATCTTTTGATTGACAGTTATCTAAAAAAGTATATACCAACCGCTCTATCAAAACACTAACCTCTTTGTTATTGGTTAAGTGCGAAGCATTTGTATCAATACTCCAATCATTATTTTCAGTTTCAATTGCAACTCTTTGATTAAACCTACTAGCAACTTCCTTTATTTTATCTGAATCTATACCAAGAGCTAAACATCTGGTAGGAGTATTCTGTGTAGCCAACGGAAAATCTATGACCATTTCCATATTTGTAGGCATCACGACAGACTCTCCAGGAAAAAAATCAAAAGATGGTATTCCCCCAATATGCATTATCTTTTTACCACAAAGCATATTAGCAATAACAGGAAAATCAAACTTTAAAGACACCTCTTGTGCATAAGCATGTGTCTCATATATATTAAGCTCTGTATAATCTGCACTATATGTTGTTCTATTTTCTACAAGTGTAGTTAGCTTTCTTTTTGTTATATGTTTTTTTAGTAATTGTGACATAACCTAAATGTACAAAAAAATCAAGAGTATTTGTTTAATTGATATTCTTGTGCAAGTTAATAATAGAAATGTACCATGAATAGATAGGATTGTTATATAATTATACAGAACTGTTCAACCCCTTAATTTGATTATATGATAAATTTGCTTATATAAAATTACCATATTACTAATAAATTAACTAAACAGTCATGAAAAAATTAACTACAAAAACAATAGTACCCTTTCTTTTTATAAAAACAGTCTATATCTAAAAGACTAGCCTATATGTAGATTAAGATCAGTTTTTAATCTTCATAAAACACTTTTTACTTCATAAGTATCTGGATTCTTTTTCTAAAAAAAACACTCAGAATCCTTTTACCATTGGCACTATTATTAATACTAAAAATTAAAAATAATGAGTTATTCAAAACCCATATTTAAAGAAAAATACGAAAACTTTATTAACGGAAAATTTGTTGCACCCCTAGATGGTGAATACTTTGAAAACACATCTCCTATAGATGCAAGTCATATTTCCAAATACCCTAGATCAAAAAAAGAAGATGTTGATTTAGCTGTTGAGGCTGCAAACAATGCAAAAGACGCATGGGAACACACCTCTGCTACAGAAAGAGCAACATTACTTAATAAAGTAGCTGATATTATTGAAGCTAATCTAGAAGAATTTGCCTTGGTAGAAACCTGTGACAATGGTAAACCTATTAGAGAAACAATCAATGCAGATATACCACTCTGCGTAGATCATTGGCGTTATTTTGCTTCTTGCATTAGAGCTGAAGAAGGTTCTGCTACAGAATTAGACTCAAATACCCTATCGATGAACATTAAAGAACCTCTGGGGGTTATAGGACAAATAATCCCATGGAATTTTCCTCTACTAATGTTATCATGGAAATTACCTCCTGCACTAGCAACAGGAAATTGTGTCGTACTAAAGCCAGCAGAACAAACCCCTTCTTCTGCTACATTATTAATGGAAAAAATAGCAGATGTTTTTCCTCCAGGAGTCATAAATATTGTACATGGTTTTGGCCCAGAGGCAGGAAAACCATTAGCTTCTCATTCGATGATTGATAAAGTTGCTTTTACAGGAGAAACCACAACAGGGCAACTAATCATGCAATATTCATCTAAAAACCTTAACCCTGTAACTATGGAGCTAGGTGGCAAATCACCAAATATCTTCTTTAATAGTGTTATGGATCATGACGACAACTATCTTGACAAAGCAATAGAAGGCGCTGTTCTCTTTGCTTTTAATCAAGGAGAAGTTTGCACCTGCCCTTCAAGGTTATTAGTACAGGAAGATATATACGATGATTTTATAAAACGTGTAATTGCTAGAACAGAAGCAATTGTGCAAGGAAGCCCATATGATATCAATACAATGATAGGAGCACAAGCTTCTAATGATCAATACGAAAAAATTAAATCTTATTTTGATATCGGTAAACAAGAAGGAGCAAAAATATTAACTGGCGGGAAGGCTTCTATACTAGATGGTGATTTATCTAAAGGATACTACATAAAACCAACGATCTTAGAAGGACATAATAAAATGCGCATTTTTCAAGAAGAAATTTTTGGCCCCGTACTGTGCGTTACAAAATTTAAAGATGAAGCTGAAGCGTTAGAGATAGCCAATGACACCCTTTATGGTTTAGGAGCTGGAGTCTGGACCAGAGACGCTCATCAACTATATAAAATTCCTCGTGCCATAAAAGCAGGTAGAGTATGGGTAAACTGTTATCATGCATACCCTGCACATGCTCCTTTTGGAGGATATAAAAAGTCTGGATTTGGAAGAGAAAATCACGCTATGATGCTTAGTCATTATCGCCAAACCAAAAACATGCTAATTTCTTACGACAAAAATAAACTTGGTTTCTTTTAATAACTCGATTGTAATTAGGGTCAAAATTTATTTTTTGACCCTTTTTTATTAAATATCAACACTTTATGCAACGAATTTCAATTACCAAAAAAGCTACAGAGATAGTTCAACATTTAAAATCACACTACGGTGACTTAATATTTCATCAAAGCGGAGGATGTTGTGACGGTTCTTCTCCTATGATTTTTCAAAAAGGAGAAATGTATTTGGATGACAGCGATATCTTCTTGGGCGAAATTGAAGGTGTAGAATTCTATATGAATCAAGATCAGTTCGAATACTGGAAACATACCCATCTTACCATTGATATAACAGAAGGTAGAGGCGCCAGCTTTTCGTTAGAAATCCCATTAGGTTTACGATTTTTGATAAAATCCAGACTACTAACAGAAGAAGAAAACATTTTCTTCAACACCACTAAACAATAACAACACAACTCAAATAGAAATAATACCAGTTATACTTTGAATTTATTGTAAAAAATAAAAAATTACATACTGATTATCAATTAGTTAAGGTTAAAAAGCACAAATAAAAGACAGGAAATAGTATAGATATCACCTAAAAAAATCAAAAAAAAATGCTCGTATAAATTTAATAGGATAACTGGAGCTGGGTAATATTTTTCTATTATCAATTTTCTTCTACATATATAATGTCAAAAAGATAATCATTTGCAAGTCTATATTCTCCAACAATAAAATAAGTATTTGAATTAATGTAATTTTTAATATTATATCTCATTTTATCAGAGATGCTCAATTTATCTTCTTTTTTTGTCAATATTTTCTTTTCAATTTTAGTTAAAATAGTAGGGAATCGAGTATTAGATTCAAGAAATTCAAGTGTTTGTAAAATAAATTTAGTTTTCTCAAAATCTTTTACTATGTCCTTATTGAGAACAGTAAATCTTAAGTTAAAATTATCAAATCCACTTAACTCTGACTCTATAGAGATATTTTTTTTAAAGTATGATTCATATTGACTTCTAATAATGGAATTATTGATAAAAGATTCTCTTTTTATATTTTTGATTGAGTCTTTAAAAATGTTTATGTTTTTCATTTCGTCAAACTTACTAGGAGTTACAATCTTTATTATATTTTTTTCATCATGAACAATAGATACAAATCTATCTATGTATACTTGGCCTTCTCTTCCCCATTTTTGTGTATGGATATTTAGAGTATCATTCTTATAACCTTTTATGGATAATTTGCTATATGGACCCATTTCAAAATAATTGTAAATTGTAATAGTATTATCATTTAACTCAAATAAACATATATATAATTCATTTCTAGCCCAACGTTTTATACGTATAGTACCAAAGAAATCAGTTATGCCATTATCATTAAAATCTCCAATTGTATTTTTATTAAACTTAATGTCAGAAATTTTATATTTTTTTTGTTTTAAATAATCTGAAAAGCGCAAATGCAACTTACCTCTATTATGTTCGAAAAGAATTACATTACCATTATAAAGAGAATCAGTTATAGTTTTTTTTATATAATCTGCTTTTATTTCTTTTTGGCCGTAACAGAATAAGTAACCATAAAAAAAAACTAATAATAAAGTTTTTGATTTAATATGTTTGTTCATATTTGTTGCGTTAAGTTACTGATTTTAGATTTATTAAATGTTTTACCAATATTTCGCTTCCCATAATGAGATTCAAATCAATTGATAGATTCGGTTTCCATTTCGGTTTGGATGGAAAGTCAATTGCTTCCTTTTTTTATTAAATAGTTTATCAAATATTCCCATTCACTTTTTAATTTAAAAAAACTCAATAGCTTTTTTATCATCAATTACAATATGATCTGGTAATATGAAAAACTTCTTTAATCCATTTGTCTTTTAGAGATTGTTCTCTATTTAAAATTTTACCTAAAAAATCAACATCATTCCAAGGACATTCTTCTATACCTATTAATCCTACTTGGTAATTTACAAAACATACCTTTTTATTACACATTAAAACAAAAAAAAAGACCGTTATAAAAACGGTCTTTTTAGTATATTAAAAATAGTATGAGAACTAGTTCCCTCCTTTTTCCATTTTAGCTTTAAGATCAGCTAAAGCATCAATATCTCCAAGCGTAGTCTTTTCTGCTGAACTAGCAGAAGCTTTCTTAGCTGCTTGTTTTACGATCTTAGCCTCTTCTTCTTTAAATAAAGCTGTATGAGAAGCTACCACTCTTTTGAATTCTTTATTGAATTCAATAATTTGGAATTCTGCCTCATCACCTTTTTTCAATTTGCTACCATCTTCTTTTTCAAGATGACGTGACGGTACAAATGCAATGATATCCTCGTTAAAATCAATTGTAGCACCTTTGTCTACAATCTCTCCAATTTGAGCAGTATGCTTAGTTCCTACAGCAAATTCTGCTTCATATTTATCCCAAGGATTATCCTCTGTCTGCTTATGTCCTAGACTTAACTTACGTCCTTCAACATCTAATTCAAGAACTACTACATCTAGTGTATCTCCAACATTTGTAAAGTCTGATGGGTGCTTAATTTTCTTAGTCCAAGAAAGGTCTGAGATATAAATTAAACCATCAATACCTTCTTCTAGCTCAACAAATACACCAAAATTAGTAAAGTTACGTACAATACCACTATGCTTAGAACCTACAGGGTACTTAGTAGTAATATCAGTCCAAGGATCTGGAGTCAATTGCTTGATACCAAGAGACATCTTACGTTCTTCTCTATCCAAAGTAAGGATTACAGCTTCTACTTGATCTCCAACTTTCACAAAATCTTGTGCAGACCTCAAGTGAGTTGACCAAGACATTTCTGATACGTGAATTAATCCTTCTACTCCTTCTTCTACTTCGATAAATGCACCATAATCAGCAATTACAACAACTTTACCTTTTACTTTATCACCTACTTTAAGTTCTTTATCAAGAGCTTCCCATGGGTGTGGTTTCAATTGTTTAAGACCTAATTGAATTCTAGTCTTAGCCTCATCAAAGTCTAAGATTACAACATTCAATTTCTGATCTAGTTCAACAATCTCATTAGGGTGGTTGATTCTAGACCAAGAAAGATCTGTAATATGAACTAATCCATCAACTCCTCCAAGATCAACAAATACACCGTAAGAAGTAACATTCTTAACCGTACCTTCTAATACCTGACCTTTTTCTAATTGACCAATAATTTCTTTCTTCTGCTCTTCGATATCTGCTTCGATAAGCGCTTTATGAGATACCACAACGTTTTTAAATTCATGGTTAATTTTTACCACTTTGAATTCCATAGTTTTACCTACGTATGCATCATAATCTCTAATTGGCTTCACATCGATCTGAGAACCTGGCAAGAATGCTTCTATACCAAATACATCAACGATCATACCTCCTTTGGTTCTACACTTTACAAAACCGTTTACGATTTCACCTGTATCATGTGCACCATTTACTCTATCCCATGCTTTGATTACACGAGCTTTACGGTGAGATAAAATTAATTGACCAGTAGCATCTTCACGCACATCAATTAACACTTCTACCTTATCCCCTACTTTTAAGTCTGGGTTATAACGAAATTCGTTTAATGAGATAACACCTTCACTTTTGGCATTGATATCAATAATAGCATCACGATCAGTTATATTAATTACTGTTCCGTCTACTACTTCATCATTTAGTGTATCTACGAAGTTCTCTGCAACTAGCTTTTCAAACTCTTCGAGTTTAGAGTCAGCGATTGGATCAATCCCTTCCTCATAATTGTGCCAGTTAAATTCTTTTAAAAATTGCTCAGGATTTGCTTGTTGTTGAGATTGAGCTTCTGCTTTTTTCTCTACTTCCTGAACGTCTGTGTTTTTTGTTTCTTCAGACATTGAAGATAAAATTTGTATTCTGTACATTATTGAGGATCAACACGAAAACTATACAGAAGTATTAATTAAAGTTTTGTCTACACCCTTTTTAATCCTCTTATCCGCTAAAAAGGAGTGCAAAAATACAATTTAATTTATTAGAAAACAAAAGATTATATACATCTATATTCAGTTGTTTTTAATACTTAATAATTTCAAACTCACTTCTTCTATTGGTTTGATGATCTTCTTCTGTACAGACCTTACTATCACAATCTATAAGAGGTTCTGATTCTCCAAAACCAACAAATTGCATCCTTCTAGCATTTACATACCCTACCAAAGCGAGATAATTACGCGTAGACTCTGCTCTTTTTGTAGATAAAACCTGATTATATGAATCTGTACCCCTACTATCTGTATGTGATGCTATTTTTATATAAACCGTTTTATAACGTTCTAATTTTAATGCTAATTTATCCAGTACTTTTTTAGAATCAGCTCGAATATTCCATTTATCATAATCAAAATAAATAGGTGGCATATCAAAATAAAGTTTTCCATTCTTTTCTATAACTGGTGGGCCATCTTTATCCGCCAAAAGAACATTTCTTAATTTGATTTTTTCAATCTCTTTCTTTTTACTACTAGAATCAGAATCATTAATTCTCGTTATTTCTTTTATACGCACACTGTCATTTATCTTTACCCGATCATAAACCCTTCTATCCTCTTCAGTAATTGACACATCTTCTTCTTTTTCTTTATTTATTTCTCTATCCAAATAAATCACATAAGTTTCCTCTTCTTTTTCTTTTATCACCAAAGGCTTAGTTCTTGTTTTATACCCTTCTGCCGAGGCTTTAAAATTATACCTCCCTGGAAAAATCTGTAAATCAAAAGATGCTATTGTATCCAATTGACTCTCATATATTTTTTTGTTATCATTATCATATAAAACAGCATTAGAGTTTGCTATATAATTATCTGTCGCATAATCTTTGATTTCAAATCGCGCTCGATATTCACGAGGGAAAATATTACCTACTTGAGAAAACGAATAAATATCGTCTGACATCTTCTTACGATTAGAGGCAAAAAAACCATCTGTTTCATTATAGTACGTAAGAGAAAAATCATCGTAACTAGAATTAATTGGAGCCCCTAAATTGATAGGGGTAGCAAAATCTGTCTCTTGTTTTTCTGATACAAAAATATCCATCATCCCTAAACCAAGATGACCATTTGAAGAAAAAAACAAATTACCAGCTGTAGATATAAATGGAAATTGTTCTCTATTCTCTGTATTAATAACAGAACCAAGGTTTACAGGTTCGCCATACGTATCATCTTCACTCACATCAACATAATAAATATCAAAACTACCATAGCCTCCAGGCATATCTGAACTAAAATATAACTTAGAACCATCTTCGCTCAGTGCTGGGTGCTCTATAGAGTAATTGACATTATTAAACGCTAACTTTTGTGGTGAACTCCATTTTCCATTCTCTTTTATAGATTTATACAGATGAATGGCATTACGACGAATACTATCAAATTTCTTTTTTCCTTTTTCAGAATTACTTCTAGACAAATACATAGTAGTACCATCTGCGGTAAAACAAAAATTACCTTCATGTAATTTGGAGTTGATTTCTTTTGAAAGAGCTTCTACCTCAGAAGTAGGAATATTATTCTTTCCAACGTTTACTTTATATATATCTAAAAAAGGGCGATGAGTCCATTTATAATTTTTATCCAGAAGACTATTAGGGTTTCTATCTGTTGTAAAATATAATGTATCTCCTTTTTTTACAGCTCCAAACTCTGAAGCTTCAGAATTAAAGCGAGCTCTTTTTATTGTATAATCATCTTCTTTCAACTTGAAATCTTCTATTACAGAAATAGCACTAGAAGTATTATATCCTTCTATTCCAAGATTAGTTTTATATAGAGAAAGATAATTTATAGATTTTTCGTACTCTCCTAAGGCAGAAAGTACATGAAACATCATAAAATTATAAGTGTTATCATATGACTTATCTTTATCATAGAACTTACCAGAAGTAAGTATCTTTAAATATCGATATGCCTTTCTAAATTGATATGTATTATAATACGAGGTCGTTATATGATTAAGAATATGCTTTGTATATCCTTTTTGATTTAACTCCTCTTCATACTGTATTGCGGCATTGATATAATCTCCTTTTTCAAAAAAACGATCTGCCCTACTTTTACCTTGTGAAAAAACAATCTGAGTAAGCAGTATGGTAAGTGTGAATATTATTTTGGTTTTCATCGTCTAGAAAAATCTTGGTGAAGAATATTTATTACTAAGGTTAAGAAGGTCAAAATTAAAGAGTAATACAACTTCATGACTACCATTATTATATCCACTTAACTCACTAACACTAAAATCATAAGAATAGCCAATTTTAAGATTTTGTGTAATATTAAAACCGGCCAAGGCAATAAAAGAATCTGTATACCTGTAAGACACTCCTAATTCAAATTTATCATAAATCAATGAATTAAGAGAGAGATCAAAAGTTAGAGGAGAATCTACTACCTGTTTAATTACTACAGATGGTTTTAATTTTACCTCATCTACAAAATCAAAAACATACCCCGCTACACCGTATATATGTGTTTTGGTCTGAGCCACTCCAACACCATCAATATCGATATCACTAGGAAGCAAGTTTGGAGAGGAAATCCCAGCATAAAAATTATGTGTAAACAAATACAATCCTGCCCCTATATTTAATTGCGTAGTGGACGTGTTATCAATAAATGCAGGATCTGATGCAACATCAGAACCAGAAGGATCTATTTTCAAATTATTAATCCCTGCTTTTAATCCATATGATAATCTAGTTTGCTCAGAAATTCTTGTTATATAAGCAAAATCAACATTTACATAATTGTTATTTACTGGTATCGCATCACCTATTCGATCATTCACATAATTTACACTCAACTCAATATTCTCACTCATAGGAATATTAGCAAACACATTTGCTGTTTGCGGTGACCCTTCTATACCTGTCCATTGCTTACGAAACAAAAGTCCTGTTGAAATCAAACCACTCTGACCAGTAGCATAAGCTGGGTTTACAGTACTCATATTATACATATACTGTGAGTATTGTGGGTCTTGCTGTGCATAGGTTATTGAACAGAAAACCATACACATGATAAAAATTCTTTTCAAATTCATTGGTTTTATCTACTTAAATAGAAACTTCCTTGTATTGGTAAATTATTTTCAAAATTGGGAGTGAAGATATAGAAGTATATCCCAGATGGTAAGTCATCTCCTAATCGTACAGACACATTACTTTCTCCTCTAAATTCATCTGTATTATTGTTACCTTCATAGACAAGGCTACCATATCGATTGTAAATTTTAAGATCATACTCTGGAAATGCTTCTGGAATATTATACACCCCTTCTATCAATAAATCAAAAGTATCATTTTGATTGTCTCCATTAGGAGAAACTCCATCTTGAAAATCTAACGTACATAACTCTCCATTTGTAAACCTTTCTCCTGTATTGAGAATTTTTATCAAAACTTCAAGGCGTTCGGACTCACAATTATCGGTATCAACGGTAGCTATATAATATTTTTGATTATCAAAAAGTATCGGATTATCAACTATAGGTATTTCGCCTTCTTTCGTTTCATACCAATTATAATTTAAAACATCTACCTCTATATCCTCTAATCTTGCCGCATCTAGAATACAAAATTCTTGTGTTGGTACAACGGGCATTGGTAGATCCACAATCTGAACTGCAACATTCAACGATGATTGATCGCATGGTAATGTATTTGTAAGCACATATCTGTAATTATAAATATTATTGGTAAGCGTTTCAAAATCAACGATCCCATCTTGGCTAAGAGCTCCTGTATTATCTGTATCTTCAAACACTCCAGTTCTTGGCGTATCTCTATCCAACAAAGAATATAGATTCACACTACCATCTATTTTACAAAAAGTTTCACTTCTATCATTACCTATCACAACAGGTTCTACAATAGAAATCGAGACAATAGATTCATCTGGTGTATTACATCCTAAGTTACCAGATACAGTATAAATATAATCTCCTTCTCCTAAAATAGGAAGTGTATAATCATTTATATCAAAAACACCTAAATGATCTGTAGAAACATACCCAAATGGACCTGTCCATATCCCCGTAGGATCAGGAGTTCCTCCTAAAAGACTAAAAAGAGTTACCTTACGGTTATCTGAACACACGACTCCAGTTGCATCTTCTCCTGCATCAGGTTCTTTATATACAGAAAACTCAAGTGTTGCACTATCAGAACATCCTGAAGGATGAGTTGTTGTATGTGTAAACGAAAAATTCTGAGGAGTAATCATACCAGAAGGAAGAGTGAAAATATCATTTACCACTACTCCTCCATTACTATTATCAATCCAAACACCTGTTGCGATTGAACTTCCATTATCTCTCAATAGGCTTCGTAAACTAACCTCGCCATTATTAAATGTTTCACACAAATGAACTCCAGAAGTATCTTCTCCTGCATAATTAAAATCAAGAACATCTAAGATTACCAATGTAGACAAGCTAGAACACGGGTTAGAATCATTTAGCGAAGGACTACATACCGAACCTCCATATAGTGTTTGAACCCCATAAGCACTACAGTCTTTATCAGGAGCAACAGTATATCTAAATTCATACCTTCCTGGAATAGCATTATTAAGATCTATCTTACCTAAATGTTTTTCAGTACTCAGAGCGCCATCTGTATTAAGTTGAAGATTTAAATCTGTAGCTCCTACAGGCCTACTTTCTAAGGTCCAAGCAGAATAATTCGTATATATATAATTAGGAGTAAACTCAAGTAAATCAAACAAGTCCATTTGTTCTCTTGTATCTGAAGCTGGACAAACCTCCTCAGGAGGAGATTTTTGTTGAAATGGTTTTAATTCTTCAAATATTCTGAATACTACTGTTGCTTCTGAACTTAGACAAACTGGAGACCTACTACCTACTCTATAAGTATATAAAAAAGCTACACACCCATAGCCTGGCGTATTTTGTGGTGAGGCCAAAAAAGCATCATACACCTCTTTTACATTAATTTGCGAATCTGTTGGGCTTGTAATTTGTTGACCATCTTGATCCCATTCTCCTCCATCATCTTCTTGATTAAGATATTGATCATCTCTAAGATCGATTACTTGATCCCAAGTACTTATATCACTTTCACAAATATTATATTCAGAAGCATAACCTGCAGACACAGGTCTTACTATGGTTATTTTTACATTTACTACTTCTGTAGCACAAGTACCCACACCACCAACAGTATATCTAAAAGCAAAATCCTTACTATCTATAGGAAAACCATTATTCTTTGCTATAGTAGCTCCAAAACTAGAACCATCTAAGATATACTCAGAAGCAGGTAAACTACCTGTATACTCCCATACTCCATTCAAATGAGGTAACGCCTCTCCTTGCCTAGATTCTAAGGTGTCAAATAAATCCAAATCGATTTCAATTCCTACAGAACAATCGTCATTGGTATCACAAACAGGAAAAAAACCAGTGGTGGCAGGAATCCCTGCATACGGCCCTAAAAGAAGTTGCACAACAACTCTTTCTCCTGATACACAAGAATTATTTTTTAAAGTGAAGAAATATTGATCGGAAGCATTTCTAAGCTTCCATAATCGGACTTCCCCAGATATATTATCAAGAGCAAAAGAGGCTGGTTCCATACCTGTAGATTCCCATTCATCTCCAGTTTGAGGAGTAACTCCTGATCTTTGATACAAATTAATAATACCATCTGGAGATCCATCAGTATCAAAATCAACATTTTCCATATCACATTGTTCTATAGTAATCAACCCAAGATTACATTGAGCATATCCCAATTGGGTAACAAGACATAGAACTAGTATGGCTAGTAGCAGTTTTATAAAATATTTCAACGTTGTGTACTTTAATTTTAAATTAATAAAAAAATGACATATGAATACTATCTTACAATTTATAGTATACTTGTAAGACGTATAATTAGGGTGGGATAATATGGCGGCAAATATATATATTACACCTTACCTCTATATCGTATTAACTTTTCTTTAACATTTTCATAAAAAAAAACAAAAGTTACGATCTTGATTTTAATATCTTTACAACATCTTCTAATGTATACCCTTTTGCCTGTAAAAGTATTAAATAATGAAATAACAAATCTGCGCTCTCATTCAAAAATAAGTCTTCATTATCATCCTTGGCTTCTATAACTACTTCTACTGCTTCTTCTCCTACTTTTTGTGCTACTTTATTTATCCCTTTTTTAAATAATGAGGCTACATAAGACGTTGAATCATCCAAATTTTCTTTTCTTGATTTTATTACCTCTTCAAGCGTTGATAAAAATCCATATGAAGATTTATTCTCCTCACTCCAACAAGTATCTGTACCTGTATGGCAGGTTGGTCCATTGGGATTTACAGTAATTAATAATGTGTCATGATCACAATCATTTTTTATAGTCACCAAATTCAAAACATTACCACTTTCTTCTCCTTTGGTCCATAATCTATTCTTGGTTCGACTAAAAAAAGTGACTTTTTTAGTTTCTATTGTCTTATCATATGCTTCTTGATTCATATACCCGAGCATGAGTACATTCTTGGTAGATGCATCCTGAATAATTGCAGGAATTAATCCATCATTATTTTTGTTGAAATTTATCTTCATAATAGTTATAAAATTATCTTGATGGTTTTTGTACTATAGTTTTATTAGTCAACTCATTCATTTTTTGAATAAGATGTTCTTGATTTATAATCTTACAGGAATTTTGTTGTCTTTCAATTCTTTTTTTAAATCTATTATTTTTATTTCTTTAAAATGAAAAACACTTGCTGCCAATGCCGCATCAGATTTCCCTTTTTTGAATGCATCTACAAAATGTTGCATATTTCCAGCTCCTCCAGAGGCTATTATTGGAATAGTAAGTTCTTCTGATAACTTAGATAATGCTTCATTAGCAAAACCATCTTTGGTACCATCATGATCCATTGAAGTGAATAATATTTCTCCAGCCCCTCTTTCTTGTACCTCTTTTGCCCAAATAAATAAATCCAGTTCTGTCTGTACTTTTCCTCCTACCAAATGTACTTTCCATTTATTATTGATCTGCTTTGCATCAATAGCAACAGTAATACATTGTGAACCATATTTCCCTGCCAGGTCATTAATTAATTTAGGATTTTTGACGGCTGAGGAGTTTATGGATATTTTATCTGCACCGTTTTGCAACAAAACATCAACATCTTTAATAGAAGAAATCCCACCACCTACTGTAAAAGGTATATTTACTTTTTCTGCCACTCTAAGTACTAGATTAGCCAAGGTTCTGCGCTTTTCCTCGGTGGCCGAAATATCTAAAAAAACCAATTCATCTGCCCCCGCTTTTGAGTACACCTCTGCAAGCTCTACTGGATCTCCAGCATCTTGTAGCCCTACAAATTTCACTCCTTTTACTGTTCGCCCATTTTTGATATCTAAACAAGGTATAATTCTCTTTGTTAACATATGCTTTATTTTATCTTTTACCCCTACTTTTTAATTAGTCAAGGGGGTTACAAAAGCTTTACTGCTTTTGATTTACAATATAATTTTCTAACTGCTTCGGGGTAATCCTATTTTCATAAATTGCTTTACCTATTATCGTCCCTTCGCAACCTATTTCTTCTAGTTTAGGTAATTCATCAAATTCTGAGATACCTCCTGAAGCAATCAAGTTAAGACTCTTTGTTTCACTTAATATTCTTTGGTACAAATCAAATGAAGGACCAGACAGCATTCCATCCTTACTTATATCTGTACTGATTACATAAGAAACCCCTTGTTCTATATATTCTTTGATAAACGGTATCAATTCTTTATCACTTTCTTCTTGCCACCCGCTTACAGCTACTTTTTCATTGGTAGCATCTGCTCCCAAAATAATCTTACCTGCTCCATATTTCTGTATCCATGCTATAAAAGTATCTGGATTTTTTACAGCAATACTTCCTCCTGTTACTTGATTAGCACCACTCTCAAAAGCAATCCTAAGGTCCTCATCTGTTTTTAACCCTCCTCCAAAATCTATTTTTAAATTTGTTTTTGAAGCTATTTGCTCCAAAACCTTATGATTTACTATATGTTTAGATTTTGCCCCATCTAGATCTACCAAATGAAGATACTCTATTCCATGTGCTTCAAATTCTTTAGCTACCTCCAACGGGTATTCGTTATATATTTTCTTAGTAGCGTAATCTCCTTTGGAAAGTCGTACACATTTCCCTTCGATAATGTCTATTGCTGGTATTATTCTCATTGGTTAATTTATTTTCAGAGTCTTAATTATTGTTATTTTTATAATGTCAAAAAATTCTTTACTATTTTAGAACCTATATCACTACTTTTTTCTGGATGAAATTGAGTTCCATAAAAATTATCTTTATGTAAGGCCGTACTATAGGTTACTCCATAATTTGTTTGTGCAATTGTATCATCTATAATAGGAGCATAATAACTATGCACCAAATAGATATATTCTTTTTCTTCTACTCCATCAAATAATGGTGATTTTAATGATTCTATTTGATTCCACCCTATTTGTGGCACTTTGACATTTGTACCAAAACGAGTGATATCTACATCAAATATCCCCAACCCCTTAGTATTTCCTTCTTCTGTATGATTACACATAAGTTGCATTCCTAGACAAATCCCCAAAACTGGTTGTTTTAGTTTAGGAACAATAAGATCTAAACCAGATTCCTTAAGTTTATACATGGCACTACTTGCCTCTCCTACTCCAGGAAATATAACTTTATCTGCTCTCATAATTTCTTCTGGGTCACAGCTGAGAATCGCTGTATATCCCAGCCTTTCTATTGCAAATTTTATGGATTGGATATTTCCTGCCCCATAATCAATAATTACTATTTTCATTTTATCATATTCCCAACTAATTTAGGGATGTATTAATTATTTTTTTTACTCTTATTCTAATCTTAATTTTAATCAAAAGCAGATCTATAATACCCCTTTTGTAGTAGGCAAAATCATTTTTTCAGGATCTCGTTTTACTGCTACCTTTATTGCTTTGGCAAAAGCCTTAAAAATTGCTTCGATCTTATGATGCTCATTAACTCCTTCTGCTTTTATATTAAGATTTGCTTTAGCTCCATCTGTAAATGATTTAAAAAAATGAAAAAACATTTCTGTTGGCATTGCTCCTATCATTTCTCTAGAAAATTCTGCTTCCCATACTAGCCAGTTACGTCCTCCAAAATCAATAGCTACTTGTGCCAAGCAATCATCCATAGGCAAACAAAAACCATAGCGTTCTATTCCCAATTTATTACTCAAGGCACTACTAAATACTTCTCCTAGGGCAATTGCGGTATCTTCTATAGTATGATGCTCATCAACCTCTAGATCTCCTTTTACCTTGATATCTAGATCCATTTGACCATGACGAGCAATTTGATCCAGCATATGGTCAAAAAACTGTATCCCTGTATCAATATTACTTTTTCCGCTTCCATCTAGATTCAACTTGATATAAATATCGGTTTCATTGGTTTTTCTAGTAATTTCAGCAATTCGATTTTTTAGTTTTAAAAATTCATATATCTGTTGCCAATCGTTACTTTCTAATACTATAGAATTATTGAGTTCTTCTTGCTCAATAGTAATTTCTCCTGTACCTAGATTTGTATTGTCATTGATAAAAATCCCTTTGCTACCCAAGTTTTTAGCTAGCTCCATGTCTGTCAAGCGATCGCCTATCACAAAAGAATTCTCTAGATCATATTCATCTGAAAAATAATCGGTTAATAAACCTGTCCCTGGTTTTCTAGTATTTGCATTTTCATGCGGAAAAGTCCTGTCTAAAAAAACTTTATCAAAATGTACTCCTTCGTTTTCAAAAGATGTGATAATAAAATTATGTACTGGCCAAAAAGTTTCTTCAGGAAATATATCTGTTCCTAAACCATCCTGATTGGTTATCATTACTAATTCATACTCTAGCTCTTGGGCTATTTTCCCCAAAAAAGTAAATGCTTTGGGGTAGAATATCATTTTTTCGAATGCATCTATTTGCTCATCTACTGTTTCTTTTATAATGGTTCCATCTCGGTCTATAAATAACACTCGTTTTTTCATCTGTTTATGTATCATGTTATATTCTTTACTTTCAATCAATTTTTATAACTGTTTGATCACTTCTATTAATTTGTTGTTTTCATCTGGAGTTCCTATTGTAAATCGAAGTGTACTCTCACATAATGGCTGTGTACTTCTATTGCGAACCACAATACCTTGTTTCATCAACTGATCATATCTTTTGTTGGCATCATCTACTCGTACTAGTAGAAAATTAGCTTCGCTTTGAAATATTTTTTCCACAAAATTTATTGTTGACAATGCTTCTTGAAGTTTCTCTCTTTCTTGCTGTATTAGGGTTATTTCTCTTTGAATCTGGTCTTTTTTCACAATTCTTTCTATTGCTTTTTCCTGTGTTAATGAATTCACATTATAAGGAGGCTTAATTTTACTTAATACCGCTATTATTTCTTCTGAAGCATAGCAAATC
Source organism: Aquimarina sp. I32.4 (assembly GCF_002924285.1). Taxonomy (NCBI): domain Bacteria; kingdom Pseudomonadati; phylum Bacteroidota; class Flavobacteriia; order Flavobacteriales; family Flavobacteriaceae; genus Aquimarina; species Aquimarina sp. I32.4. Next base: position 49,393 of record NZ_PGUB01000012.1, read on the forward strand.
CCTAATCGGATACCTGCTAATCCATAGGCTTTAGACAAGGTTTGTGTTACAATAAGATTAGGGTATTTATCTAAACTATCTATCCAGCTTTTTTTATCTGCAAAATCAATATATGCTTCATCAATAACAATCATCCCATTAAAAGACTGAAGAAGTTTCTCTATACGTTCTACCTCGATCAAATTTCCTGATGGATTATTAGGAGAACATATAAACAATAGTTTGGCAGTATGATTTGCTTGGGTCAAAATAGTTTCTACCTCTGGCTGAAAATCACTATTTAAATTTATTCGTTGCTCTTCTATATTATTGATATTTGCCAATACCGTATACATACCATATGTAGGAGGTAGTGTAACAATACTATCAATCCCAGGTTCGCAAAATGCTCTAAATATCAAGTCTAAGACTTCATCACTACCATTACCCATGAGTATATTTTTCTCTGATAGTTGTTTTTGTTTGGCGACTATTGTTTTCAAACTTGTCTGATTTGGATCGGGATATCTGTTTACTCCATTTTGGTACGGATTCTCATTGGCATCTAAAAAAATCATGTCTTGACCAACATCTGTAAACTCATCTCTAGCCGAACTATAGGCCTGTAATCCCATTATATTTTTACGAACTAATTGTTTTATATCTAGCTTATTCATTTTTTAGATAATTATATATTACTTAAAACATCAGATACAATACTTTCTAATCTCAATGTAACAGCATTTTTATGTGCCTGTAACCCTTCTGCTTCTGCCATAACCTCAATAGCTTTGCCTATTTTTTGAATTCCTTTTTTTGATATTTTCTGAAATGTTATTGCTTTCATAAAACTATCTAAATTAACTCCACTATATTGTTTTGCATATCCGTTGGTTGGCAATGTGTGATTTGTTCCTGAGGCATAATCACCTGCACTCTCTGGCGTATAATTACCAATAAAAACAGATCCTGCATTTTCTATTGCATTTATATAAAAATCTTCATTCTTTGTACATATAATAAAATGTTCAGGCCCATATTCATTTATCAACTCTATAGCTTCTTTATCATTTTTTATATAAATCAATTTTGAATTGGTTATTGCCTCCTTGGCTATTTCTTTTCTAGGTAAAGCTTCTAATTGTATACTTACTTCTTTTTCTACCATATCTATTATATCTTGTGAAGTAGACACTAACATCACCTGGCTGTCTTTACCATGTTCTGCCTGACTTAATAAATCTGATGCTACAAAGGCTGGGTTAGCACTGTCATCTGCTACTACCAATAATTCACTTGGTCCTGCTGGCATATCTATAGCAACTCCAAATTTTGTTGCTAATTGTTTTGCTACGGTTACATATTGATTTCCAGGGCCAAATATTTTATATACCTGTGGGATGGTTTCTGTACCAAAGGCCATTCCTGCAATTGCCTGAATTCCTCCTACTTTATAAATATTGGTTACCCCACATAGGTCTGCAGTATACAAAACTGCTGGATGTATTTTCCCTTCTTTATTAGGAGGAGAACATAACACCACTTCTTTACATCCTGCTAAATTAGCAGGAACGCTAAGCATTAAAATTGTAGAAAACAATGGAGCTGTTCCTCCTGGGATATACAAACCTACTTTTTGAATGGGTCTTTTTTCTTGCCAACATTTGACACCATCTATTGTCTCTGTAGACACAATAGGTGTTTTTTGAGCTATATGAAAAGCCTTTATATTAGATTTTGCTAATTGTATGGCTTCTTTTAAATCATTGTTGATTTGCTTTTTGGCTTCTTCTATTTCTTTTGATGTGACCAAAACAGTATCCAGATTTACTTTATCATATTTTAAAGTATTTCTATTTATAGCTTGATCCCCTTCTTTTTTCACTTCATTAAAAACATTCAAAACTATTTCTTCTATATCTGCTACTGTTTGAGTAGGTCTTTTTAATAGTTCGGGCCAGGAATTTTTATCAGGATTATATATCTTATTCATTTGCTCATATTTATCAAACACATATTACTACTTATTACTATAATACCATTTTCTCTATCGGGCACACCAAAATTCCCTCTGCTCCTTCTTCTTTTAACTCATCTAGAATGTCCCAAAATTTATTCTTCTCTACGACTGTATGAATCGAACTCCACCCCTTTTCTGCCAAGGGCAATACCGTAGGACTCCTCATACCAGGTAATACTTTTACTATATCTTCTATTTTATCATTGGGAGCATTAAGTAATACATATTTAGAATTTCTGGCTTTTAATACTGCTTTGATTCTAAACTGTAGTTTTTCTAGAAGTTTTGTATTTTCTTCTGTTATTTTTGGGGATACCGCAAGTACTGCTTCTGAGGTAAGCATAACTTCTACTTCTTTGAGATTGTTCTTAAATAAAGTACTTCCACTAGATACGATATCACAGATTGCATCTGCCAAACCTATATTAGGAGCAATTTCTACCGATCCTGATATCTGATGTAAATCTGCCGTAATACCTTGCTTATTCAAATACTCGTTTACTGTATTGGGGTAAGAAGTCGCAATTCGTTTTCCTTGTAAATCTTTGATAGAATTATAACTAACATCTTTAGGGACTGCTAGAGATACTTTACACTTAGAAAAATTAAGACGCTCTACTATAGCAATATCTTTTCCTTTTTCGATTAACACATTTTCTCCGATAATTGCAATATCAACAATCCCATCTCTAAGATATTGAGGAATATCCCCATTTCTCAAAAACATGACTTCCATAGGAAAATTACGGGTTTGGGCTTTTAGCTGATCTTTACCATTATCGATAGAAATACCACAGTCTTTTAATATTCTTACTGAGTCTTCATTGAGGCGTCCACTTTTTTGAATGGCAATTCTGATTTTTGACATCTATTCTTGTTATTATGCCTGACCAATTCAAAACAAGTTTTATAGGAAATGAAAAACCCGTTTGAATTACTCAAACGGGTTTTTATAGTATTGTGTTATGCACATATCATACTTACCACGCCTGAGCGAAAATGTAATGATGATGATGTACAAATATATTTTTCATTTTTTTTCTTAAATACTTGGCTAATTTATAAAAAAAATAGTTTCTGGAACGTATTTCAACTTATTTTTTTGCTATTCACCTTTTTTCCTTAAATAATTTCACATAATTTAAAGTCTGCTATAGGTTGATTCTAAACATTTTTATAACTTTAATAAACCAATACTAATCAACAACATATGAAAAGTTTACTCTCATTCTTTATTTTTCTATTATTTGCCTGGCTTGCAATATGGTGGTATTATTCATGCAACTGGTGTGCAATAGATGGAAATGAAAATACGCCTTTGGTCGAAAAAATACCTGATCCAGATGCCGAGGCTCTTGCCAAAAAAGCATATGACGATAGCATTGCTGCAATACATAAATCTGCTATAGGGCTGTATATAAATGATGCTACAAATCAAAAGGTCTTTACATATCCAGAAAATCTAAAAATTAATAGTGTAAATGGCGATGTATTTATTCCTACTATTCTTCAAGGGTTCAGTAAAAATATTGCTGATTACTTAGGACAGCATCAAGACCAAGAAATAATCATTTCTGGATATGAGAATCCTTCTGAAAATAAAGATAGTACTGGGCTAGGTATCTCTAGAGCTAATTTTATCAAAGATATTCTGATCAATGCTGGAGTAAATGAAGACCGGATCATTACACAGGCTACATCAAAAGATTATATGTATTCTGAAGATGGTAGCTATAATGGTGGGATTGATCTACAATTTAATACACTAGATGAATCTAGACTTATAGAAGTAGAAAAAAGCATTGCAACCAGAACATTGTATTCTAATTTTGGAGAAAAAACTTTTAAACCAGACGCTACCTTATCTAATTATGCTCTTGAGCTTAAAAATTACCTAAATAAATATTCGGAAAAATCTGTTTTAATTACTGGACATACTGATGATATAGGTAATGAAGAGTCCAACCTTTGGTATGGACAACAAAGAGCCAACAATGTAAGAGATTATCTTATCTCTCAAGGAATTTCTAAAGATAAAATTAAAGCTTTATCAAAAGGAGAATCCAACCCTATTGTTCCAAATGAAAGTGAGGAGAATAGAACAAAAAATAGAAGAATAGAAATAATCGTAAACTAAAAAACATTACAACTATGTTAAATTTTTTTAATGACGCAAACTGGTGGTGCTTATTATTGTTATTATTCCTAGCTTTTTTACTAGGGTGGTTATTATCAAAATGGGCTCTTAAAAATAAATACAAAAAAGCATTGGATGAGTGCGAACAAAAAAATGCGGCTCTTAGAAATGTAAATTACGAAAAAGCTAATTCTACCTTTTCTAGTCAGAAAAACACTAATTCTGACATCAAAGCTATCAAAACCAGAGATCATGGTGGTGTGGCAGTTGATACAACCGAGACTCCTACATTGAATTTTGATAGTTTTGGAAAAGCAGATGCTTCTCAAAAAGATGATTTAAAACTTATCAGCGGTATTGGCCCTTTTATTGAGGAGAAATTAAACAGTATTGGTATCTATACTTTTGATCAAATTAGTAAATTCAACAGCGAAGATATTGAAACCGTAACCACACTTATTCAATTTTTCCCTGGTAGAATTGAAAGGGATCAATGGACAAAACAGGCAAAAACGCTTAATAATAAGTAGTATCCACTAACCATTTTACTACATAATTAAAGCCTTCATAAATTAATCATGAAGGCTTTTTTTATTGATAGATCATAAATAATTTAACTCATTCTATGCATTAGATTATTTATTCTATAATTTGAGTATAATTATATGGTTTTATAGTTTTTTAGCATTTTTAACTTTGGTATTTGTTACTGCAATTTTCAACACATCTTGCATGTCCTTTACATAATGAAATGTAAGTCCTTTTAGATATTCTGATTTAATTTCCTCAATATCACGCTTATTATCTTCACAAAGTAATATTTCTTTGATATGCGCTCTTTTGGCTGCCAGTATCTTTTCTTTAATCCCTCCCACTGGTAACACTTTGCCTCTCAAAGTTATCTCTCCTGTCATAGCTAAGCTTTTCTTTACTTTGCGTTGTGTAAACAAAGAGACTAATGAGGTAAGCATAGTTACCCCTGCACTAGGACCATCTTTTGGTGTAGCTCCTTCTGGAACATGTATATGTACATTATAGCTAGTAAAAATATCTGGATTAATTCCTAACTCCACAGCATTTGCCTTGATATACTCCATAGCAATTGTTGCTGATTCTTTCATTACTTTCCCTAAATTTCCAGTAATCGTGAGGTTTCCTTTTCCTTTAGATAAAATAGATTCTATAAATAAAATATCACCTCCTACACTAGTCCACGCCAAACCAGTCACTACCCCTGCTACATCATTATTTTCATATTTATCCCTTTCTAGCTTTGGTACTCCTAGAATTTCTACTACATCTTCATTGCTAATTTTGACATTATACTCTTCTTCCATTGCAATATTCTTGGCTGCATATCTAACCATTTTGGCTATTTGCTTTTCTAGACCTCTTACTCCAGATTCTCTTGTATATCCTTCTATGATTTTTTCTAATTGCGCTTTTCCTATCTTGATATGTGTCTTATTAAGACCATGCTCTTCTAATTGTTTAGGTAGTAAATGTTGCTTTGCTATTTCTACTTTTTCTTCAATAGTATATCCTGTGACATTAATAATTTCCATTCTATCACGAAGTGCTGGCTGAATAGTGCCCAAACTATTAGAAGTGGCAATAAACATAACTTTAGACAGATCAAACCCCATCTCTAGGAAATTATCATGAAACTCAGAATTTTGCTCTGGGTCTAAAACTTCCAATAATGCAGATGATGGGTCTCCTTGATTACCTACTGATAATTTGTCTATCTCATCTAGTACAAAAACTGGGTTACTCGTACCTGCTTTTTTAAGGCTTTGAATAATCCTACCAGGCATTGCGCCGATATATGTTTTTCTATGCCCTCTTATTTCTGCTTCATCTCTAAGTCCCCCTAGGGATATTCTAACATATTCTCTTCCTAATGATTCTGCAATAGATTTCCCTAATGAAGTTTTACCCACTCCAGGAGGGCCATATAAACAAAGTATTGGAGACTTCATGTCATTTCGTAACTTCAATACAGCAAGGTATTCAATAATACGTTTTTTTACTTCATCCAAACCATAATGATCTTTATCCAGAACCTTTTTAGCTCTTTTTAAATCAAATTTATCTGTACTAAACTCATTCCATGGTAAGTCTAAAAATAAATCTAAATAATTGCGTTGTATAGAATATTCTGCAACTTGGGGGTTCATACGCTGCATCTTGGCAAGTTCTTTATCAAAATGTTCACTTATTTTTTCATCCCATTTTTTATCCTTACTACGCAAACGCATTTCTTCTATTTCATCTTCATGAGAAACTCCTCCTAGTTCTTCTTGAATTGTTTTCATCTGTTGATGTAAAAAATACTCACGTTGTTGTTGGCTCATATCATGCTGAACCTTACTCTGAATAACATTCTTGAGTTCCAATTTTTGAAACTCTACATTCATGTATTTTAAAGTAGTCAACGCTCTTTTCTTTAAATCACTAATTTCTAGTAATTTTTGTTTTTCTTCTACAGGAAGATTCAAATTAGAAGACACAAAATTGATAAGAAAAGAATCACTCTCAATATTCTTTATAGCAAATGAAGCTTCTGAAGGAATTGTTGGACTTTCTTTTATAATTTCTAATGCTAAATCTTTTATAGAATCAATTATAGCACTAAATTCTTTATTCTTTTTGGCAGGTCTTGCCTCTGGAACTTCTGTTACCTTTGCTTTTATATAAGGTTCTTCTTCTATAACTTCATCTAGATGAAATCGTTTTTTTCCTTGTAAAATTACAGTAGTATTTCCATCAGGCATTTTTAAAACCCTCAAAATACGAGCAACTACACCTATTTGATTAATGTCTTGTAAAGAAGGGTTTTCTATACTTTCTTCTTTTTGAGAAACAACACCTATTGTTTTGTTTCCATTATTTGCATCATCAAGAAGTTTAATCGATTTATCCCTTCCTGCTGTAATTGGTATCACAACTCCAGGAAACAATACTGTATTTCTTAAAGGTAATATAGGCAATACCTCGGGTAGTTCTTCTTTATTTATTTCTTCTTCATCTTCTGGTGTCATTAACGGAATTAATTCTGCATCCTCGTCAATCCCTTGTAATGACAAACTGTCAAGCGTCGTAAATTTGGTTTTAGTCATAAGTATATATCAAAGTCATTTTGTCATTACAACAAAACTACATTCTTTTTTAATGTTTAATAAAACTAAGCAATCCCTCTATAAAGTATTGAAAAAGGAAGAGTTTACTTATAAATTTGGTATACATATTTCAATTGTTATGCCATAAACTTTTAAAAAAAATTAAAAAAACTGTAACAAAGTATGGCAATACATATCTTTAATGTAAAAGTAAATTATTTTTTTGTCACTAACTGAACTAAATACGGAGCAATTAATAGCTAAATGTCGAGAGCAAGATCAAAATGCGCAGCTCGAAATATATAATCGTTATTATAAAGCAATGTTTAATACTGCATTGAGAATTGTAAAAGATCCTATGGAAGCTGAGGATGTTATGCAAGAATCTTTTTTAGCAGCATTTACAAAAATAACAATGCTTGATGATAATAGTATGTTTGGCGGCTGGTTAAAAAGAATCGTTATCAATGCTAGCTTAAATGTATCTCGTAAAAAAGACACGTATAATGATGTTGCTTTTGAAAGTGTTGAATATACTCTAACAGATGATAGCGGAGTTGTTGAAGAGGATTTGACCTCTATAAAAGCAAAAACAATAATTCATACACTAACTCAACTAAAAGACAGTTATAGCAACGTATTATCATTACACCTTATAGAAGGGTATGATTATGAAGAGATCTGTCATATTATGAATATATCATATTCTAATTGTCGTACGCTTATTTCTCGCGCAAAAGAAAGCTTACGAAAAAAATTACAAATTGTATGAAAACAGATGAAATAGAAAAATTATTTGAACGCCTAGAAGGGCAATTAGATATACATGAACCGTCAGGTAATCATAAAGTACATTTTTTGGAAAAACTACAACAACAAAATAAAGTTGTACAGCTTCAACCCAAAAAAATAAACTGGTACAAACCTCTTATGATAGCAGCTTCGATCATCGTATTATTTGGTTTGGCTACCATATCATTTATACCTGACCAAAAAGAAGAAATAGATTTAGCGAATGTTTCTCCTAAAATGCAGGAGACCCAAAGCTTTTTTACTTCTGCTATTCAATTGCAGCTAGAAGAAATAGATAAGATTTCATCACAAGAAACTAAAGAATTGGTTCTAGATGCAATGAAACAACTAGAAAAAATGGAAACCGATTATGAAACTCTTAAAAAAGACCTTTTTCATAGCGGAAATGATAAACGAGTGATCAGTGCCATGATTAATAATTTTAGGAAACGTGCTGATTTATTAGATGAAGTACTGCAAAAAATCAACGATATTAACGAATTTAAATTATCAAAAAATGAAAACTCTATACTATAATATCTTCTTTTTGATAGTATTTCCCACACTGGTATTTGCTAATAACGGAGGGCCAAAAGGAAAATATTCTAAAGAAAAGACATTGAAAAAAGAATTTTCTGTCAATGCTAATGCCTTATTAGAAATAGATAATAACTATGGCAATCTTGATATTACTTCTTGGGAAAAAAACCAGATTAGCATACAGGTGATTATCAAAGTAAGTGGTAATGATGAGGAAAAAGTAATTAAAAAATTAAAATCAATAAATGTTGAGTTTAGTCACTCTTCACAAAAGGTAAGTGCCGAAACTGTTTTCAATAAAAATGAGGGTTCTTGGTGGGATAAATGGACTAATGGTTCTAATAACAATCTCAGTATGAAAATTAATTATATTATCAAAGTTCCTGTAACCAATAAGGTGAATCTTGAAAATAACTACGGCAGTATTACCTTGGATAAAATCAAAGGAGATGCTACTATCAATTGCGATTATGGTCAAATTATTATAGGAGAATTATTAGGTAATACTAATAAAATCGATATTGATTATACTAATAATAGCTCAATCTCATACATAAGAAATGGTGAAATTAATGCTGATTATTCTGATTTTGAAATAGGAGATAGCAACTATATTAATCTCAATGCTGATTATACTCAATCAAAATTTAAATCTATAAAAAAATTAAATTACAATTGTGATTATGGTGGAATACGAGTTGAAAATGGTGATGAAATCATCGGAGATTCTGACTATCTGAGTTCCAAATTTGGAAGTATTAACAAACGACTAAGCATCGATTCTGATTATGGCTCTATTCGAATTAATGCCATACAACCTTCTTTTGAAAACGTTACAATCAATACCGATTACACCAGTATTACCATTGGATATGAAAACGATTGTAATTTTGATTTTATGATAGAAAGCTCTTATGGTGGCATCAAATTAGATGAAACCATTAATTTACAAAAGAAATATGTAAAGGATAATAAAAAGAATTATCAAGGCTATAGTGGACAATCCAATACTGGTAAAACTATCAATATAACTTCTAGTTATGGTGGGGTAAAGATTAAGAAAAACTAATATCAATTATTATGAAAATAAAAACAATATTATTTGTTTTAAGCTTTGTATTGAGTGTTACAACGTCATTGCAAGCACAATGGTTTGGAAGTGGGAAAAGAATTAAAGGTAATAGAGATTATGTTACCAAAAACAGAACGACAAATGACTATGATAAAATCAAAGTAAAAGGAAATCTGGACATCTCATTGATTTATGGCACAGAAGGTAAGATAAAAATAGAAGGAGAAAGTAATCTTATCCCCTATATTCTAACAGAAATTGAAGATAGTGTTTTAAAAATTTATATAAAAAAAGGGTATAATATAAGTCCTTCACTAGGCAGCAAACTATTGATTACTGTGCCTTTTAAAGATATCAATGGAGTTTATATGTACGGGTCTGGTGACATATCAGGTACCGATCTAATTAAAGCTTCTGATTTTACAACAAAAATATCTGGTTCTGGTGATATCTTGCTTGCTGTAAATGCAAAAAACGTAACAGCTCAAATTACAGGAAGTGGAGATTTGGTTTTAAAAGGGGATACTCAAAATTTTGAAGGACGTGTTACTGGATCAGGTGACTTATCTGCCTATGATCTAAATGCAGAAAATGTTACAGCCATGGTATCTGGATCAGGAGATATAGAAACCACTGCTTCTTTATCTATAAAAGCTCGTGTATCGGGATCGGGAGATATAACTTATAAAGGAAATCCAAAAAAAGAGGATAAAAAAGTGTCTGGATCTGGTGATATCACAAAAAGATAATCTTTACATAACCACTACTGAACAAGCTGCTTAGAGTGCATAGATTCTCTTAGCAGCTTGTTTATGAATAATAAATCTCTATTTTTACACTATATATTTCATTGCAAAGTGCCTTTGGTAGTATTGTAATTGATGTGTTTAGATTTTACATTCACCCCAAAACAAAATCAAATTGCGGTTCTTATCAAAAAAAGAAATTCCTTTTAAAGACATTGTCCCTAATGGTTATATAGATATTCACTCTCACCTTTTACCTGATATTGATGATGGGGTAAAAACAATATATCAATCTGTTTATATTCTTGAGCAATTTGAAAAATTTGGATTCAAAAAAGTGATTACAACACCTCATATCATGCAAGATATGTGGCCCAATACTTCTCAAGAAATACTCGATACAATAAAAAAACTTAAACAAGTGATTACTCCTCTTGGTATTACAAAGGTAGAATTACAAACAGCTGCTGAATATATGATGGATGATTTATTCTATAAGCGCTTAAAAAACAATGATATTTTACCTTTATACAAAGATTATATTCTAGTAGAAATGTCCACTTTTGCTCCTCCTATTAATCTAAACGAAATTGTATTCGAAATTAAACTAGCTGGATATACTCCCATATTAGCACATCCTGAGAGGTATTCTTTTTATAAAAATGATCTTAAAAAATATGATGAATTAAAAGAGCTAGGTTTCTTATTTCAACTTAATTTATTATCATTATCTGGGTACTATGGTGACCAAATCAAGTCTTTTTCTAAAAAAATGGTTAATCTTGGTTATATTGATTTTACTGGTACCGATATTCACAATTATCATCAATTATATACCTTAGAAAAAGGTTTCAAGCCTAAGATCGGTAAGAAAATTACTGATTTAATGAAAAAAAACGCTATTTTTTCTTAGGTTTTTTACCGTAGCCATACCCATAATTATAAGCCCCTTGATTATCTACTGCATTAAGTAAAACAGCTATATTAGGTAAACGTTTTTCTCTATAAAAATTCTCAGGAACTTGTAATACTCGCTTATCTGAATAGTTTTCTCTAACAATATAAATACTTAAATCTCCATATTTTGCTAATAATAATGTATCTGTAACCAAAGTTACTGGTGCCGTATCAACTACAATGTAATCATAATGCTCTTCTAGATAATTAAACATAGTCCCTACTCTTTCTTGCATAAGTAACTCTGCTGGATTAGGGGGTATCGCACCTGAAGGAATGATATCTAATGAATCTTCTATTTTATATATAATATCATCAGGTTTTAATTCTGGGTTCATAATATAATTAGTAAGCCCTTTAGTATTTTTCCCATTGGGCAAATCAAAAAAGTTATGAAGTTTAGGATTTCGTAAATCTGTTCCTAAATATGCTACTTTTTTACCTGAGATAGCAAGTGTTTTAGACAGGTTAGAAGATATCAATGTTTTACCTTCTCCAGAAATAGTTGAAGTAACAAAAATAACCTTTCCTCTATTCTTACTAATTCCTGCCATAAGAAAATCAAGATTGGTTCTTAATATTCTAAATGCTTCTGCAATTCCTGATCTATCATTCTTTGAAATCAGTAGTTTATTTTTGGACTTCACTTTTGGTATTTCGCCTATTATTGGCATAGAAAGCACTTTTTCAAGATCATCTCTGGATCTTACCTTTACATTTAGCAAATCTGAAGTATAAAGGATAATGAATGGTAACATCAATCCAAGAAAAAGAGCACTCGCATATATTGTCCTTTTATTAGGAGATACGGGGTATGCTCCAATAGTAGATGCTCTATCAAGAACTCTTGCATTGGCTGGTGTAATATGACTTTTTATCTCTGCTTCTTCTCTTTTTTGTAATAAATATAGATATAATTGTTCTTTTATTGTTTGCTCTCGCTCTATTGCTCTAATATCTTTTTGTCGTATTGGAGCACTATATATTTGACCTCCAAAATACTGATTCTGTGTATTTAGACTTCTCAACTGTACTTTCATTGAGCTTTTCACACTATTTAAACTATTAATCAACACCTGTCTTAATCCTCCTATTTGTTGATCTATATTAACAACTACTGGATTTTGTACACTAGAGACCTTTAATAAGCGCTGTCGTTGTAAAATTAATCGATTATATTTTGAGACTGTTGCCGAAACCGTAGGGTCGCTAAACCCTGAATTTGATTGGGGTACAAGATCAAATTTACCTTCTTGACTTAACACAAAATTTCTCATGGATTCAATAAAATGAAGCTGTGTATTTAACCTTGCTATTTCTTGAGAGTTTTGTGAATCTAACTGTGAGATTTGCTGAGCTTGTCCTCCTACATCGCCACTTGTTAATCCTCTTTGAGACAAATAACTTGCTGCCTGATCGTCTACTTGGGTTAAATCTCCTGAAATCAGCTCTAAACGATTGTTTATAAAATCTGCCGTTCTTGCAGAGGTTTGTTTTTTATTTTCTATAGTTGCTTTGTTATACTCTTCTACCAGATTATTTATAATATCTTTTGCCTTGGCTTTTACTGGGTCATTCAATGATAATCTAACAATTGATGAACCATTAACAGGAAAAATAAATATTCTGTTTCTATATGATTCTGCTATCCATTTGACTGGTGATACCACTATTTTTATAATCTCCTCCTTATTGGCCTCCATTTTATCTACAGTTGGAGTAATAATAACATCTCCTACTCCTGTAGATATCGTTTTTCCAAAAAGGTGATCTTCTATTTTCTCTCCTTCTTTATTCACAAAAGAAAAAGAGGTACTAGAGTTTATTTTGACATAAAGAACTTGTGATTTTGTATGAACAATAGAATCTGGGGATAAAAAGTTAATTTCAATTAAAGATTTTGGATAATTTTCTACTTCCAAGATTCTTCCCTCTGTAAAATAACTAACATTGAGTTTTAAATTATTAACCACATTAGTTAATAATGTTCTTGATTTTATGATCTGAATCTCATTCTCTAATGTATTTTTTGCATCGTCTATCAATCCTAGATCTTTAAATGCTGATAGTTCAGACTCACTCATGTTTTGATCTTGAGAAATCACAATTGTAGAAGACACATTATATTGAGGTATTGTATATCTAACCTTAATATATGCTAATGTGACAAACACAAATACACTTAGTGCAAACCAATACCATTTTTTTAAATATTTAATTATCTGGTCTCTAAGATTGAAGCTAAATCCTGTAGAAGTACCAAAGGCTGTATTGTCTGCTGGGGTATTATTGGTGTTAGAAATCATATTCTTTCTATCTTATGATCAATGTAATTATTGATAGGGCAACTCCTATTAAACTAATAACGATACCTAGAGTATTGTTACGAGTTTTAGATTCTTTTATTCTAGATTCATTTGGCTCAATATACAACACATCGTTTTGCGTTAAATAATATACAGGAGAGTCAAAAATTGACTTCGAAGTAAGATCTAAACGGTGATATGTATTAGCTCCATTATTCTCTCTAATCACCATTACATTCTCTCTTCTTCCTTTGATTGTCATATCACCCGCCATACCGATGGCCTCAATAATCGTAATTCTCTCATTTGGTATGGCATATGATCCAGGTTTTGCTACCTCCCCCATTACTGTAATCTTGAAATTTTTCAATCGTACACTTACTATAGGGTTATTTATATATATTTTTAATTTCTCTTTAATCATGTCTTTTACCTGAACTCTGGTTAGGCCTGCTATTTTTAATTGTCCCAGAACAGGAAAATCTATAATACCATTTTCATCAATTAAATAGGTAGGTTCTCCTCCTCCTAAAGTACTAGTATTTCCACCACCAGATTCTCCTAAAGAGCTACTTATAGATGATCCAGAACCTTGCATATTAAATGGCCTTGCTGCATCCATTTCCTCTGCAGAAACTTGAATCCCTACTATATCATCTATTTTAAAAACAGAAGTAAATGAACTTGCTGAAATGACCTTTTCTAGATTTGTAGAATCTTGAAAATAGATCACATTTTTGGGTGCTTTACAAGAAAAAGTTGAAATTAATATAAGTACTAAAAACAATAATCTACAATGCATATTTAATTTTTTTTGATAACCCCTAATAACTAATTACAAAAATATAACTTTATTTAATTCAACAATAACATTTCACTCTATCTCTGTTATAACATATTTCTTTAATAATTGAAAAAATAAATATATAGAATTTAACAAATCAAATCTATCTATAATCATTATAGATAGGTTTGATTTTTTTCTGAAAAATATTTTTTTCAAAAAATGAATGTGTATTTACTAATTCTATATATTTTTATTACTTGATACTTACAAGAATTTCTTGGTTCTTTTTAACATTTTCTCTGTTTATTTTATCAATACTTTCAAAAGTAGAGTTTTTAGAAATAAACTCTGGCACTATTTCTTTTAATTTCCCTACAACTTGATGATCCTGATTAAGTAGATTCATTATAGATAAATCATCTATCTTATCTTTTATTATCATACAATTAGCATCATCAAACTTACTTATCATTATTTTTTTATGATATGTTGGTAATGTATTTTCTGTATCAGCAAGAAGTTCTTCATACAATTTCTCACCTGGTCTAAGTCCTGAAATTTTTATATCAATATCTTCTGGATATCTAAGCCCCGAAAGTCGTATCATTTTCTTAGCCAAATCAAAAATCTTAACCGATTCTCCCATATCAAAGATGAATATTTCACCTCCATTACCCATGGTTCCAGCTTCTATGACCAATTGAGAAGCTTCTGGTATTGTCATAAAGAAACGGGTTACGTCTCTATGTGTAACTGTTAGTGGTCCTCCTTTTTGAATCTGTTTTTTGAATAATGGAATTACAGATCCATTAGACCCCAATACGTTTCCGAATCTAGTAGTAATAAATTTAGTATTACTTGTTGCATTAATACATTTTATATACATCTCTGCGGCTCTTTTGGTGGCCCCCATTACATTTGTTGGGTTGACAGCTTTATCTGTTGACACAAATACAAACTTATCTACTCCAAAATCTGAAGACAAATCTGCTAATTTTCTTGTCCCTAAAACATTAATTTTTATGGCTTCGCATGGATTTTTTTCCATGAGTGGTACATGCTTATAAGCTGCTGCATGAAACACCATATTGGGCCTATACTTCTCAAATATACTTTCTATTCTATGATGATCTCGTATATCAGCTACAATCGGAGTAAAATTAGTTACTCCTTTACTCAAAAGCTCTTGCTGTAAATCATATAAAGGAGATTCTGCCTGATCTACCAAAACAAGGTGTTTATACCTAAAATATGAAGCTTGTCTCACAATCTCACTTCCTATAGATCCAGCTGCTCCTGTAATAAGAACTACTTTATTATCTAGTTCTTGTTTAATCTTTTCATTTTTCATAGAAATAGGAGCTCTTTCTAATAAATCTTCTATTTGTATTTCTTTTATTTGAGAGACATTTAATTTTCCATCTATCCAATCATTTACTGCTGGTATTATTTTTACTGTTACCTGTAAGCCTAAAAGATTATCAGAAATCTCTGACAATCTCTTTTTATCTATATGTGGTATGGATACTATAATCTCTTTGACATTATTTTTTGCAATAAAATCTTGATCGATAACACTAGATGAATACACTTTTACACCATTAATTGTTTTACCAATCTTTTGTTGATTATCTTCTACAAAACCTATCACATTTATAGATCTATTTGAATCGTTGGTTATCGCGGCCAAAGTAATCAACCCTGAGTCGCCTGCTCCATAAATAAGAGCTCTTGAAGTTTCTCCTATTTTTGATTTTATATAATAATAACAATATTTAAATACTAATCGACTTGTGATTAGTGTTACTATATTAAGTAAATAATGTATACATACTACAGAAACAGGCATGTCAAATAATTCTGGCATAAGAAATAATTTACCTAAACCTGTAAACGCAATCAATACTGTTACTGCCAGAAATAAATTATATGCATCTCTCATTCCTGTATGCCTTACTACTCCTTTATGTGAACCGACAAATAAAAAGCTCATCGTGGCTAAACATACCATCATAGCTATTTGGTACGTTAGATTTGCGGTATTAACATCTAGTGTAATTCCAAATCTAATTGCATACGCCAAAAAGAAATTAAAAATCGTTATTAATACATCTATTGACAATACTAGCCACTTGGATGCATATATGTGTGAATTATTTATTAAGTAGTTTTTTATCATCTCAATATATTTTTAATTACTGATACAATCCTATATAAATCTTCTTCTTCAAGATTAGACCCGCTAGGTAAGCAAAGGCCTCGATCAAATAGATCATCAGAAATTCCATTGAGGTAGGCATTACAATCTGCAAATACAGTTTGTTGATGCATGGGCTTCCATAACGGTCTTGATTCTATATTCTCTTCTGCTAGAGCCAACCGTATTTCTTCTCTCAATTCATAAGAACTGGTTTCTATACACGTTAACCACCTATTAGAATAATACCCCGTTGGCTCTTCCAGAAATTTTAATTCAGAAGAATCCGTTAGGTTATTTTTATAATATTCAAAATTACTACGTCTATTATTTACATGAGCATCCAGAATCTCCATCTGGCCTCTTCCTATTCCCGCAGTAATATTGCTCATTCTGTAATTATATCCTATTTCAGAATGTTCATAATGTGGTGCATTATCTCTGGCTTGAGTTGCCCAGAAGATTGCTTTGTCTTTATCTTCTTTTCTTTTTGTAATAAGTGCTCCTCCTCCTGATGTAGTAATAATTTTATTACCATTAAACGATAGAATAGCAATATCTCCAAAAGTTCCACATTTAACTCCTTGATATAAGCTTCCCAATGCTTCTGCGCTATCTTCTAAAATAGGAATTTTGTATTTTGAAGCAACCTGATGAACTTTATCTACATCATATGGCATTCCATATAAATGAACAGCGATAATTGCTTTAGGTTTTTTCCCTTTGGCAATTCTATCTTTTATAGCTATTTCGAGTTGTTCTGGACAGATATTCCATGTTGCTCTTTCACTATCTACAAATATAGGTTTGGCATCAAGATATACGATTGGATTTGCCGAGGCTGCAAATGTCATACTTTGGCATATTACCTCATCACCTGATGTAACTCCTAGAAGTTTTAGTCCTAAATGTAAAGAAGCTGTTCCTGAACTTAATGCTGCAGCATGAGTACCATTTTGCAGATAGTTTTCGAGATCATCTTCGAATCCATTTACATTTGGCCCAAGTGGAGCAACCCAATTTGTGTCAAATGCTTCTTTTACAAATTTTTGCTCTGATCCACCCATATGCGGTGAAGAAAGCCATATTCTTTTTGAATCAATTATATTCATAATCTTCCCATTAACAATGAACAATAGTTTACTACCCACTAACGATTATAAAACATAATCACCAGTCGATGTTTTTAAATGACAATCTAAAAAATGTTTGGAAGAAGGGGGGTAGAACTTCCTTTCCTAGAATTTACTTTATTATTTGTTTTCCAATTGCTAAATTAACTTAGTTAATTTAATTATCATTCTAAAATTTCACTTTTTAGACAGAATACGCGAAAAAAACGTCAAATGACGGTTGTTAGCCTACTTTCTGTCTTACAACACAGTAATCCCGTAAGAAAAATATTATAGCATTCTTACATTAAACTCTTCATTATGAAGATAAAACACTTTTTTTTCTATTCAAATCTAAGTAAACGATGTAATCAAAAAATGCATTTTATATTACTTTTATGTAAACTATTCTACACACTACAATAATACAGCTATAATTGGTTACATATGTGGGTAGAACACCTATTTATAACAGGGGGATTCTCCCCTTCTGATCTGATACTATTATTTTACACCTCTTTCTAATTATCTATATACTAAAAAAAATAATTAAATAAAATTTTGTTTTATAGAATTTAATCCACAATCTTACATATCAAAAGCAATACCAGTTTATTAAAAAAAGGTGTTGTTTTATCTTTCCCCAAATTTGTAATTACAAATTGATCGCAATGTTATTTAATTCTTTGAGTTTTTTTATTTTTCTACCTTTAGTTTTTATACTCTATTGGCTTGTTTTTTCAAAAAAAAATCAGCTTCAGAACTTTTTTGTTCTTATTGCTAGTTATGTTTTCTATGGCTTATGGGATTGGCGGTTTTTGTTTCTTATTCTAGCTAGTACTATTGTTGATTTTTTTGTGGGGCAGTTTATTCATGCCAGTGACTCTACTACAAAAAGAAAAACCTGGTTATGGATAAGTGTTCTATTTAATATTGGGCTCCTTGGATATTTTAAGTACTACAATTTCTTTATTTCTTCTTGGGTAGATTTTATGTATTTGTTTGGTTATGATCCAAAAAGCATATGGACTTTACAAATTATTCTTCCCGTAGGAATTAGTTTTTATACTTTTCAGACCATGTCTTATTCATTAGATATTTACTATAAACGGCTGACTCCCACAAAAGATTTTATCTCATTTGCGACATTTGTTAGCTTTTTCCCCCAGCTAGTTGCTGGCCCTATTGAGCGTGCTTCTAATCTTTTATCACAGATCACATCCAAAAGAGTTTTTAAGTATACTCAATGTACAGAAGGATTAAAACTTATACTTTGGGGATTATTTAAAAAAGTCGTGATTGCAGACTCTATAGCTCCTATTGTAGATGATATTTTTTTGAATTACAATGATTATTCAGCTTCTACCTTGATTCTTGGAGTGTCACTTTTTAGTTTTCAGGTATATGGTGATTTTAGTGGATACTCTGATATTGCTATAGGAACCGCAAAATTATTTGGAATAGAGCTGATGTCTAATTTTAAGTTCCCTACATTTTCTAGAAATGTTGCTGAATACTGGCAACGGTGGCATATATCTTTATCTACATGGTTTAGACATTATGTGTACATCCCTTTGGGAGGAAGTAGAGTAACCAAGTTGACATCTGTAAGAAATATTGTTATCATTTTTTTAATAAGTGGTTTTTGGCATGGTGCTAATTGGACTTTCATTGCATGGGGAGCTTTTCATGCTATATTATATATACCAGTTTTTCTTATGGGTAGAAACCGTATTTATATGAATACTGTTGTTGCTCAAAATAGATGGTACCCAAATTTAACTGAGATAGCACAAATACTACTTACATTTTCTCTTGTCACATTTTCTCGTATCTTTTTTAGATCACCCTCTATTACAGATGCTTTTGGGTTTATCAAACAAATCTATACTCATTTTTCTTATGAAAGTTATCATCATCCTATGGGATATCGAATGATAGATTACTTTGTATTACTAGGTCTTTTTATTTTGTATGAATATAGAATCAGAAGGGATGAACGTTCTCCCTTTAAATTCAAGTCTAAGGCTGTACGGTTTGCAATGTATGCGATTATAGTTTTTGGAATGCTATTGTTTTATGACGATCAAATCGATAGATCATTTATTTATTTTCAGTTTTAAATTCTAAAAATACTCTAAATGAAAAAGCTTATTATTAAAAGTATTATTTACATGGTGTTAATTCTCTTTACTCTTGAAGGGTTAACTCGTATTTTTTATTTGGCAAAAGATACTCCTACCCGTTTTCTCGACGAATATAAAGTAGAAAAATGGCAACCTAATCAAAATGGATTTTCGGTTACTGGGAACAGGCGTCAAAATTTTTCTGAGTATCACATTAATGCTTCTGGTTACAATTCGTATAGAGAATTCACTCCTACCAAAGACAAAGTTGAAATTGCTCTCGTTGGGGATTCTTTTATTGAAGGTTTTCACCAAAATTACTATAATTCTATTGGTAAAAAAATTGAAAAAACTCTTCCCGAAATTGAAGTCTATGAATATGGTTACGCTGGGTATGATTTTGCTGATCAATTACATTTGATTCATTCATATTCTAACCAATTTGATGCTATTGATCATGTGATTCTGGGAATAAAGTTTTCAAACGACCTGACTCGTAGTGAATATAGCGTAATTAAAGAGAGATTGGCATTAGAATCCCCGATAAATAATCTCTTAAAAAAAAGTAAGTTATTGGTTTACTGTAAAAGTATAGGGATTCTTACTCCTCTACAAAAATTAACATCTGGGTTAATAAATCTATTCAATACTCCACAAGAAGCTATTGCTATTACTCCTGAATCAGCAATAAGAATTAAAAATAAAAAAGAAGATGAGTATTTATCAAATTTTAAAAAATTAGTTTCAAAATATGGGTTTGATAAAAAGCGTTTTACACTACTATTAGATACTAGAATAACTAGTCCATTTTTCTTATCATATCTACAACAAAACAAATTTAAATACATTGATTTTGCTTCTTCTTTTGAAGTTTCTAAATCTCCTACTTCTTTAATTTATGATAAACATTGGAATAATCACGGAAGAGGTATTATTACAAGCCTTATTGTAGAATACTATAATAATTTGCAAAATTAGTAATAATCTAAATTCTTATATCGCTCTATATTTTGGGGGTGTACGACAAATTTCCCTTTTTGTTAAAATTTAGTATTTTTATTAGAAACATATTTAATGGATATAAAGAGGGTGTACGACAAATTTCCCTTTTTGTTAAAATTTAGTATTTTTATTAGAAACATATTTAATGGATATAAAGACTCAAGCCTCGTTAATCTTCGACAAACATTTTGAACAATGGTTATCTGATCCTTCTCGTATGGAGAATGGATATCAATACGAATCTACGTACGCTGCAATGATGTCAAATGTTGAGCAAGAAGTTTTACAATTATCTGTTGGTCGTGTTCCCAAGAGCAAGAACTTAAAAAAAAACTTCAAACCAGATTTGGAAAGATAGAATCCTGCAAGTCTCATGTTATTGCTCAATCTCCAGGTTTTATGGGTATTAGTAGTTTGGCTCAAGAAACCATGTGCTATATGGGTCAGTATTTGGTATTTAGTGAAGCAGAAGATGTGATCAATAATTTGACAGGTGCAGGGGTCAATGCCAAGCAAATAGAGCGTGTTTGCCACAAATATGGACAATGGATTGAAGATGCTGATAATGCGGTTATCAAAAATCTGGTTTATAAAGAATATGAATCAGGTAAAGCGGATGAACTTCATTATGTTAGTGTAGATGGGGCTATGTACCTAACAAGAGAGGAAAGTTGGAAAGAGAGTAAGCTAGGTAGACTAT
>NZ_PGUB01000013.1:0-10860 GCF_002924285.1 Aquimarina sp. I32.4
TGAAACCATTTAATGGAGTGGCAACTAAATATCTACAGAATTATATGAACTGGTTTATGGTCTTGGAACGCATAAAAGAGAATAACCAACGTCTCAAATCCTTTGCCTACTATGCCCTTGCTGGACAAAATGCATGGCAAATTTGGAAAACAACAACTGAATCAGTCATATAGTAGAATATAGCCATAATAAATTACAGGATATATGATTATGAGGTGATTATGTTGGTGGTTTCATGTTCAGAATTTGGATTTATAGAAATATAAAATTGTATTTATGTATAATTTTATTATTATTGCAACAAAGTTGCTATAATGGATTTTAAAATACAACATACGAGAAAACTACCAGTTACTATTCTTTCTGGTTTTTTAGGAACAGGAAAAACTACTGTACTTAATCATATACTCAATAATAGAGAAGGACTCAAAGTTGCTATCATAGTAAATGATATGAGCGAAATAAATATTGATGCACAACTTGTAAAAAATGAGACTGTCTTATCTCGTACTGAAGAAAAGTTGGTAGAAATGAGTAACGGCTGTATCTGTTGTACTTTGCGAGAAGATCTTATGGTAGAGGTAGAACGTTTAGCAAAAGAAAACAAGTTTGATTACCTTCTAATTGAAAGCACTGGTATTTCTGAGCCTATTCCTGTAGCGCAAACTTTTACTTTTGAAGGAGCAGAGAATGGTATTAATCTTAGTAATTATAGCTATATAGATTGTATGGTTACAACAATAGATAGTTATAATTTTTTAAAAGATTTTGCGAGCCCAGAAAAATTAGTTGATCGCCAGCTCACCAATATTGAAAATGATTATCGTACCATAGTTAATTTAATAACAGATCAAATTGAGTTTGCCAATGTAATTGTTTTAAACAAAACAGACCTAATCTCTAATGAAGAGGTCGATTATTTGATCTCATTTATTCATACTTTAAATCCTGAAGCAAAGATTATACCTGCAACCTATGGTAAAATCCCAATAAAAGAGATTATCGATACAGGGATTTTTGATTATGATAAAGCAGAACAAAGCGCAGGTTGGATTAAAGAACTCAATACTCCACATCACACACCAGAAACCGAAACTTATGGATTCTCATCATTTGTGTATAAAGCAAGAAAGCCATTTCATGCAGAAAGGTTTCTTCATTTTATGAAAGAAGAATTTCCTCCACAAATTATAAGAAGTAAAGGACTTTTTTGGTTACACTCGCGTCCTGATCAAGCGTTAGTATGGGGGCAAGCAGGTAGTTCTATACAAACTGATTACGCAGGAGTATGGTGGTCTGGTATGCCTTTTTCAGAAAGAACATCCTATCCTTCATTTGTAGATAATCAAGAAATAATAGAAAAAGATTGGCACCCCATAACAGGAGACCGCAAAATAGAACTTGTATTTATTGGTCAAAACCTAGAAGAGGATAGTATCAAACAAAAACTAGATGCCTGTTTGTGTTCTGATTCAGAGATTAAAGAGCTTAATTTAGGAGAAACCCTTGCAGATAGTTGGACTATTGTTTGACCTAAACTTGTAAGAATATTCACATTATTTTAAGATTATTTCGCGTTTTTGCTACTTTTTTGTGCGCCTCAAATTCTATTTTATGCTTATTTTTATAGACAATTTTATACTAAACTATAGAAATATAAAAAAGCGATACTCTATACATCTTCATGCTTTGATTTAAATACAAAATATGGAGAGTAAATCATTGATCGTTTTTACGATAATAACACATAAATAGAAGATAATGGATAAAAGAAAATTTCTAAAAATAGGAAGTGTTGCTGTGGGAGGAACTCTAGCTGCTCCATCTTTATGGCTATCGAGTTGTAATAAAAAGACAACTCCAGCAAAAGTAGAAGAAGAAGTAAAAAAGCCTCTTGTTACTGAGACGCTTTTTACACTGCCAGACTTGCCATATGCATTTGATGCGCTAGAACCTATTATAGATAAAGATACAATGCAAATCCATTATTCAAAACACCACCAAGGATATGTTAATAAGCTTAATAAAGCTCTATCGAAATTATCTATAGAGAAAAAACCAATAGAAGATCTTCTGGCAGGAGAAAATCTACCCGAAGCGATACAAAATAACGGAGGAGGGCATTACAATCACACCTTGTTTTGGGAAAGCTTATCCCCAGAAAAGAAAACACCTTCTAAGGAGTTGGTAGCTAGAATAGAAAAAGACCTGGGAGCTTTTGAAGATTTTAAAAAATCGATGATAACTCAGGGACTTTCTGTTTTTGGATCTGGGTGGGTATGGCTAATCCAAACCGAAAAAGGATTGCAAATTACAACTACCGAAAATCAAGACAACCCTTTGATGAGTGTAGCAACACAAAAAGGAAACCCAATTCTGGGAATCGATGTATGGGAACATGCATATTATCTTAAATATCAAAATAAACGTAAAGAATACCTGACTAATATTATGGATATTATCAACTGGGAAGTTGTAGAGAAAAGAATAGCCTAGATTAGAACTAGGTATACTCGATAACGTAGAAATGTTTCTCGTAAAACATACGAGCAAGCAACAAAGTAAGAGAACCAGTTACAGCAATGTAGCTGGTTTTTTTTATGACCAGGGATGGTATAGGTTTAAGCTGTAAATCACACTATTAGATTAGTAGTAGAGTAAATAATAGTGCCCTAAAATTGACAATGTACACATATGATATAGCTCATATTTAATTTTTTCAAAAATTGATAGTAACAATTTAATAAGTCAAAACATATACTAGTAATAGAAAGCTAAATTAAACGTGATATATAGCTGATAGCGGGATTCGCAATCCGTGAAATATAAGAGAAAGAGAATAAATAGTAAAAGTAGTTACCATTAGAAAAATTCTGATGGCATCAACAATTAAAAGATAGGAGTTAAAAAAATAAACAGTTTCAAAAAACGGTACTTCTATATTGTACTATTGCCCTAACAAATTGAATTTATGCACAGACATAAACACATTGTACACTTTTATGAGTGGAAACTGTAATAAAAATTAAAATATCAAATGAAGTTGTCTAAATCTAGAAACACATAAATATACCATCTAATGAAAAAACACATTATCTATCTATTCCTGTTTTTATCAGGCATAGGTATTGCTCAGGAACTTAACACTTATGCCCCTATATCACCTAACGCGGCAAGTTTAGGTAAATATGGAGCATTTCCTGTAAATACCAATTTAGGAACTACTAATATTTCTATCCCTTTATATACAATCAAACAAGGAGATATAGAAATACCAATCAGTTTAAGTTATAATGCTACCTCAGGGATTAGGGTAAATGAAGAAGCCTCTTGGGTAGGATTAGGATGGACCCTTAATGCTGGTGGAGCGATTGTAAGAAGTGTAAAAGGTTTACCTGGTAATGGAACCTCTCTGGATTTTGGTAATGTGCAGTTTAATCATGCTAATGCGGGTTATTTTGTAGATGTAACCCAACAACGAGCAGATCTTAATGCCGATGATTTTCTTTTTAATTATTCTGGCACTACTGGTACATTTACATATAATCACACCACGAGTAAATATGTATTTCGGAACTATAACCCTATAAATATTACTACAGATAGTCTTGGTATTAATGCAACGATAGAAAATGGTACCATGTTAAAATTTGGTGCAATAGAAAAAATAGATCGTTATAGAAATCATGATATAGCATCAGGATATAGAAAGTATTCTACAGCATATTACCTTACTAAAGTTGCCTCTGCCAATCAAACTGATGAGGTCACTTTATCATATGATAGTCATACTTTTGATAAAAAAAGCGAAAAAACAGGGGATCAAATCTCAATGAGTTTGGCTTCTGCTACAGATATGCTTGGAGATCCTTGGACTCCTAATCTTCCAGAAGTTAGTCGACGTAATGGAGAATTAGAGTACAAATCGTATGAAAAAACGCTCAAGCGAATAGATTTTAAAACGGGCTATGTCTTGTTTGAGTATAGTTTAGACCGATTAGATAGCCAATCTGGTAAATTAAATCATATAAAAGTATATAGTACTATCAATGGGAATGCTACATTGATTAAGCAAATCTCTTTTAAATACGATTATTACAATCGATCTGGTGGAGGGTATGATAGGTACCTTCAAAGTGAGTTAGGTACAGAGGCGTATCGTAAATCACTAAAATTAACGGGAGTAGATGTTTATAGCAATGTGCTTAATTCCCAGCAATATACATTTGAGTATAACACTACCGCATTACCTATAAGAGCTTCTTCTGGTCAGGATTTTTGGGGGTATGCTAATACAAATAGAGGAAGCTATATGCATAAACATCGAGCAAAGTTTCATTTAATGGGCAAAAAACACAGAGCGTATCCTCATTTTGAAGAGGTGGGTACAGGGGACAGAAATGCAGATGAACAAAAAACAAAGGCAGGGATTCTTACCAAAATAACCTACCCCACAGGCGGATATACTGAGTTTGAATATGAAGCCAATAAATATACTGTTACGGTAAACGAACCTATTTATAAGAGTAAAACCTTGCCTTTTGCAGTAGATTCTCCTGATACTGGATGTGGAGTAAGTAGGATGGTAACCAGTTATACTATTCCTAAAGAAGCTGAGGATCCTGTATTACAATATTCTTTTCGGCCGTGTCTTCATAATCAAAATTCTCGCAAGGCTTTTGTAAAGGTAAATAATGATGTATACCAAAGACCTTTTGTGTCTTGGGATCAAGAATATGACAATGGGTATTCAGCTACCATCAATCAATTAGCTAATAGAACGTATCAACTAGAACTAGAAGAATTTGCCAATTCTATTCCGGGTTATACATGTACAGGAATTAATGCTATTGTATCATGGAAAATATACGACGGGTATAAACCTGTAAACAAAGATGTACTAGTAGGAGGGTTGCGTATCAAATCAATTACTAGCTATGATGGCATTCATACAGCATTTACCTCTAAAAAAGAATATACCTATAATAAACCTCGTGTTTTAATTCCAGTAGCAGATAGAGACTATAGAGTATTACATAGAAATCCTCCTGAAGGGCTTTTAAACATTATTAGTTCACATCCTACCTATTCATTAAATGTAAATGGTGGCCCATCTGCAGAGTATACAAAGGTTACAGAGTATAACACAGATGCTTCAGGAATTGATAACGGTAAAATCGTATATGAGTATGAGCCTACTCCTGTATATCGTTTGATGGATACAGGTGCATCAGGTACTGGATCAGCATTTACATTTTTCAAACACCCTAATTATGTACGTCAAGATTGTGCGAGAGTTTTTCCCTTATTTCCAATAGAAGAAATTTTTCTTCAAACCATCAAGGTTCAGGGCTATGGTAATTTTATGAATTATAAAGTAAAAAGTTGGGCAGGAGGTAGCTTAAAATCTCAAAAAGTATATAAAAAATCAGGAACTGCCTATACCTTGCTTAAATCAATAGATAATACCTATTCAACTCTGGGTGAATCAACATTACCGTTTAATTATTTACATTCAATCATTCCTAACGGGATACCCCATGCTTTGGGACAAGGAGGTAGTACTGTTAGTGCTTGTGGAGCATATAACCACCAGTTTATTTATAACAAGAGTTATATCTCATTAGGTAAAAAAGCACTAACCTCAAGTAAAGAAACGATCTATGATACCAATGGGCAGAATCCAGTAGTTACTGAGAAATCATATAGATACGACCACCCTAATCATTTTCAGACACAAAGTGGTGTGAAAAACAGTCTAGGGAGTGAATTAAAAACGAAAACCTATTACCCTAACAAAAGAGGTCAATTGGCCAATTTAAGTATTGATGATGAGAGTGCATATTTCAAATTAGAGCAATTACATCGTATTGCCACTCCTATACAAACAGAATCCTATAAGGGTACTACGCTATTATCTACCCAGCGTACCTTGTTTAAGCCAGGGATTGCTACCAATTCATTTTTCCCTAAAAGTGTACAAACAGCAAAAGGAGCGATTACCACAGCCAATCCATTAACAGATAAGGTGCAATACCATAAATATGATAGCTCTGGTAATCCTATAGAAGTTTCAAGAGCAGATGGTAGTCATATTATTTACATATGGGGGTATCAAAATACTTATCCTATTGCCAAGATCGAGAATGCATCGTATATAGAAGTCTCAGGATATATTGCTGGATTACAAACCCAATCAAATGCAGATAATGACCGTACTCGTGGTAGTAGTGGTAAAGAAGGAGCTTTACGAGATGCGCTCCATGCAATGCGGGTAGGATTACCCAATGCTATGATATCTTCTTATACCTATGATCCTTTGATAGGAGTAACCAGTATGACCGATCCCAAGGGCTACACCTTGTATTATGAATATGATACACAGCATAGACTCAAACGCGTGATTGATCATCAGGGTAAAATTGTATCTCAAAACGAATATCATTACAAAGGACACTAATAACAAGATAAAACATGAAAAATAACAGTATATACACCGTCATTATATGGGTTTTCTTGATAACCTTTGGTGTTCAGGCGCAAACTACTCCAGTCAATGTTACCATTGCCAATAAAACGATTACAAGTGCTAGTACAGCTGCAGATAGAATGCCAAGAGCTTCAAATGCTATTATAATAAAACCGAATACATGGATTAAGTCAGGAACCACATTTTCTGCAAAAATTATTATACCAACTTATTATCCATTAAGTGATCAAAACTATGTGTGGCAACGCACCCCACAAAAGGAGTACACCACATTACCAAACACTATAGGTAATGATAATATCCATGAGAATGTTACTTATTTTGATGGTTTGGGTAGGCCTATACAACAAATAGCTGTACGAGCTTCTTTTAATAAGAAAGATATTGTTACCCATAGTACGTATGATGATTTTGGGCGACAGAGCAAGGAGTATCTTCCTTTTGAGTCGTCTACGATAGCAGGTAAGTTCAAAACAGGAGATCTTGACCAGATAATCAAGACATATTATAAGAATAGATATTCTGAGGATTTTTCAGGAATGCTCGATGCTGATCTCAACCCATACTCAGAGCAGGTTTTTGAGAACTCCCCTCTAAATAGAGTCTTAGAACAAGGCGCTCCTGGTAAAGCATGGAAAGCAGATTCTATTAATGATACAGATCATACCATCAAGTTTGGTTGGGCTACCAATACCGCTACAGAGGTAGTACACTTTAAGGTAACTTTTACGGGTAATGATACAGAGCAACCCCAATTGGTTAAATCAGGGCATTACCCAGCCAACGGATTGCATGTTAGCAGTATCAAAGATGAGAACTGGCAACCCACACAAACCTATCTCAATGACCATACTACAAAAGAGTATAAAGACAAACAAGGTAGAGTGCTATTAAAACGTACATATGCCAATAATTTGGCTCATGATACCTATTATGTATATG
This sequence comes from Aquimarina sp. I32.4, assembly GCF_002924285.1. Lineage (NCBI taxonomy): Bacteria > Pseudomonadati > Bacteroidota > Flavobacteriia > Flavobacteriales > Flavobacteriaceae > Aquimarina > Aquimarina sp. I32.4. The sequence continues at coordinate 7,433 of NZ_PGUB01000013.1, forward strand.
ATGATTTTGGGAACCTTACCTATGTGATTCCACCAAAAGTAACTACTGGGGATGGGGTGTCTGCTATAGAGCTATCAGAATTATGCTATCAGTACAAATATGATCATAGAAACCGATTGATAGAAAAGAAAATTCCAGGTAAAGGATGGGAGTATATAGTGTATAACAAACTAGATCAACCAATCCTAACTCAGGATGCTCTTTTAAAAGAAGAGAACCAATGGCTCTTTACCAAATATGATGCCTTTGGCAGAGTGGCTTATACAGGTAAGATAACAATTACAGCGACAACAAGGGATCAATTGCAAACAGAAGCTAATAATTTTACGGCTGATTTATGGGTGGTGGCAAGTAAAACAGCTACAACTATTGGGGGGATATCTCTGTATTATGATGATGGAGGGTATCCCAAAGTTACTACAGCAGAGGTGTTAACCATTAATTACTATGATAATTATGATTTCATAGGCACCACTCCTGCACAACCTTTTGTACAACCCGCTACTGTTTATGGAGAACCTACTGTAAATACTACCAAATCATTACCTACAGGGAGTAAGGTAAAAGTATTGGATATGAACCAATGGATTACCTCAGTAAGCTATTACGATCAAAAAGGGCGCGCAATTTATATAGCTAGTACAAATGAATATCTGTCTACAACAGATGTTACAGAGAGTGAATTTGATTTTGTGGGAAAAGTAAAACAAAGCAAAACGAGTCATACCAAAGGAGCAAATACAGCAATAGTTACACTAGATACTTTTACCTATGATCATATGGGTAGACTGCTTACTCAAACCCAAAAGATCAATGAGCAAACTCCAGAAACGATTGTATCAAATACCTACGATGCCTTGGGGCAATTAGCATCCAAAAAAGTAGGAGGAGGATTACAAGATATAGCTTATGACTATAATGTACGAGGCTGGTTGAAATCGATCAATAAGGGAACTACTGCCAATGGTGATTTATTTGGTTTTAAGATCAATTATAACACATCAACTCATAATGCTACTCCTTTGTTTAATGGTAATATAGCAGAAACAGAGTGGAAAACTGCTAATGATCATACACAACGATGGTATACCTATTCTTATGATGCATTAAATAGAATTAACAGTGCTACAGGAAATACTACTAATTACAACCTGAGTAATGTAACCTATGATAAGATGGGTAATATCGAGTCTCTAACTCGAAATGGCTTTCAAAACGGGGCTAACTATACAGGTATGGATATACTTACCTATCATTATAATGAAGGTAATACACTACAAAAGGTGGTTGATACAGGTAATAAAACCTTTGGTTTTAAAGATGGTACCAATACCAATGATGATTATATCTATGATGCCAATGGTAATATGATTACAGATTTTAACAAAGGAATTACAGGGATTATCTATAATCATTTAAATCTACCAGAAACAATAAGAATTAGTAATACTACAGGAACAGGAAATATTACTTATATTTACGACGCCACTGGAGTGAAACTAAAAAAGATCGTTACAGAGGGAAGTTCATCAACAGAGACTGATTACACAGGTAACTACGTCTATAAAAATGGTACTCTGGAGTTTTTTAGCACACCCGAAGGCTATGTAGAAAAAGAAGCTGATGGGTATAAGTATGTGTACCAATATAAAGATCATCTTGGAAATATTAGGTTATCATATAAAGATGCAGATAAAAATGGCTCTATTACTCAAAGTGAAATCGTACAGGAGAAGAATTATTATCCTTTTGGACTGCAACATCAATATGGAGCAAATCATCCTAATTCTATGGTTAATGGTAGAAAGCACAACTACTCTTTTAATGGGAAAGAATTTGAGCAAAGTTTAGACTTAAACACTTTTGATTTAGGAGCAAGACAATATGACCCTACTATTGGTAGGTTTATGGTAGTTGATCCTATGGCAGATTTTATAAATAATGAATCCCCTTACTCATTAGCTAATAATAACCCAATACAATTTATTGACGACTTTGGTTTTGGTAAATGTGGATGGTTATGTAGAACAGTTAACAAAATATTATTTGGAAAAAATAATCTACTTCCTGATGGTACCCGAGAAAAGAAATTTTCAAGAGCTACAGGTAATAGAAGAAACAACGAAAAGAAGAAAAAAGGAACAATAAACAGAACTGATCCTCCTGGGACTGTTCAGAAAGATGCATATGCTGTTACTAATTTTAATCCTGTTTCTATAGTAGCTCAGCCATTAGAGTTACCACAATTATCGTTGCCTGATATACAAACACCTAATCCGAGACAACCTGCTATCCCTCAATTTGAGGGTAGAGAATTCAGAACAAGAATAAATGTGCCTACGCATATTCAATTTACAGGAGATGGCACAAATCTTGCAATTGATGCTATGACCAAACGTACCTTAAATGCAATTATAAAGACTTTGGTAGATTACCCACAAGTAAAATTAGAGGTATATGTAAATTATACAGGGGTGAACTCTTTACGAAATGACCCTAATTTTGAACAACGAGCAAGAAGTCAGTCTAGCAAAAGAGGTCGAAAGATAGTTGAATTTTTAGTACGTAGAGGGGTTAGCCCTGGTAGAGTTAGAGCTAGACAAGGAGAAGTTATTTTTGAAAAAAGAAAACAGGGTAATACCAGAAGGAATACCCAAAACTTTAGAATTATTAATCCTAAACAATGATACGATTTTTTATAGTCATACTATCTTTAGTCTTTTGTGGTTCTTTTGCACAAGAAGTTGTTATAGAAAATGATAGTTTGATTTTATGGCAAAAGGATAGACAATTAACTTGGGATGATTTTAAGGGTGATCCTGTAGAAGATAAGATAAATGCCCTTGCAGAAGTTCACGGTAGAATAAAAACTATCAAGACGTATTGGTCTAATGGAGTTCCAAGATTTGAAATAGGATGTCATTTTCTCAAGTTCGATTCTTGGACATCGACTAAAGATTCCTTGTCCTTAGTACACGAACAAATACATTTTGATATTTATGAACTTCATGCAAGAAAGATTAGAAAGGCATTTTGTGAACTTAATGAAAAGAGAGTGACAGACTTTAAAAGTTATCAAGATTTGTTTAATAACAACCTCAAAGCGAATGGAGAATTGAATGAGTTATATGATATTGAAGTTGTCGTTAAACAAGATAATCAGCAAAAATGGAAATCAAAGGTTGCCAAAGAGTTAGAAGCGTTAAAGGAGTATGAATATATACCCGATAATGAATAAATCCCCCGCTACCGCTAAGCCCAATGTCATTAAGTTAAGGAATTATTTTATTGATTTTCATATTGTTATAATCATTCAAAATTCTTTTTTTTGTAAATTACAGTATTAATCCCGATAGCTCGGATATGATAGCGCAGATTTGTAATCTGTGCAGCGTATGAGTAAGCGGTAAGAGCAAGAAATAAAAAAA